>JADFJC010000241.1 GCA_022566315.1 Planctomycetota bacterium | reverse complement strand
CGCGAAAAGAATCGAGCATTTTAGCGTTATTTTTGGGTGAAATTTGTGCCTCTGGGGCCCCGAACGATTTTTCTCAGCCGTCCGAAACGCCGAATGCACCTACCCATTTCACGGATGTACCGAAAAAAGTATGAATAGCTCGAAAGATTTCCCTTGACGAGAGAGTTGCTCATCTGGTATAAATAAGACGGATGAAGTTTGTGGATTTTGGCCTTCCTGAGGACAAAATCCCGGGTACTCTCCGTACAAATTGTTCTGGCTGGAAGGTCAAGATTAAGGGTGCAAAGTGCAAAATTTCCTGGGCTTTGCGCTTGGCAGATGAAATCTATCCATATCAATTAACAGCCGATGTTGGATTTTTGAAGAAAGGAGGTAGTGGCAAGTCAAAAATATCCTTGGCGGATATAGGTAAAATGTAGTGAGCGCAAGGATTGTTAGTTGTTTGAGACAGGAACACAACGAGAAGTCAGAAATAAGATTTGAAAATTGTTCTGCATTCTGTAACCTGTCCAGTGTGATTCTGTCTTCTGTATTCTGCTTCGGTGTGTGGCCAAAGCGTAATCTAATTATTTTAACTTTTTTGAAGGAGGACTATTATGTCTAAGAAATCGAAGATCCGCTGCGGTGGATTGATTTATTTAATTTCTTTTGTTTTGGTGATGGGGCTGATTAGTGATGCTTCGGCAGAGCTTGTGGCGCACTGGAAGCTGGATGAAGTCTCCGGGACGACTGCAGTGGACGCAACAGGCAACGGCCACGACGGCACCCTCATCGGCAACCCCCAATGGACCGATGGGTACTTCGCGGGTGGCCTGAAGTTTGCCGGATCGCCGGACAAGGTCGATGTGCCGCAAAGTGCTGAACTCAATCCGGAAAATGCATTCACGGTGACCGTCTGGGCCAATTTGGACCCCGGCGGCAGTGGTTATCGCTCGCCGGTGACCTCCCGCGATGATAGTCCCCAGCGGGGCTACATCATCTACTGCACGCCGGGCAACACGTGGGAGTTCTGGACAGGCAACTCAGCCGGCGGTTGGGACAGTGCCGGGAGCCCTCCGGTTGCACTCGGAGAGTGGACCCATGTGGCCGCGACCTATTCCAATGGTGAGAAGAAGTTATACATAAATGGTGAACTGGCCGGCGAAAGCTCCGCCACGATGCCCCCGAACACGGTGCAGGTGTTGCGTATTGGCGCCGGCGCCACCGAAGGCGATGGCAACTACTTCTTTGTGGGTACGATTGACGATGTGCGGATTTACAACCATGCGCTTTCAGCCGATGAGGTTTCCGAATCAATGCTCGAGTTAATTCGGGAGCTTGCCAGCGAACCATTTTCTGATGATGGAGCTACCGATGTGCCCCGTGATGACGTGATGTTGAGCTGGCGTCCGGGCATATATGCTGTCCAGCACGATGTCTATATCGGCACTAATTTTGACGATGTCAACAATGCAACAACAGTCAGCGATGTTTACAAGGGCCGTCAGGACACGGCCACTTTTGCGCTCGACCGTTTGGAACTAAGCCAGACATACTACTGGCGTGTGGATGAAGTTAATGCCCCGCCAGACTCCACCATCTTTAAAGGAATTACCTGGAGCTTTACGACCGAGCCAATTGCTTACGCCATCGAGAACATAACCGCCACGGCTTCCAGTACACACCAGGCAGATACAGGCCCTGAAAATAGCATCAACGGCTTGGGACTGGATGCTAATGACCTGCACTCGATGGAACCGACGGATATGTGGCTTAGCGGCGATGAACCGAACGGGACCTGGATAGAATATGAGCTCGACAAGGTTTACAAACTGCACCAAATGTGGGTATGGAACCATAATGGAACGATGGAGTCTGTTCTCGGTTTTGGGTTCAAGGACGTTACTATCGAGTATTCGACCAACGGCACCGACTATACGACATTGGGTACTACTCATGAGTTTGCCCGGGCGCCTGGTGCGGTCGATTATGCACACAACACCACTGTTGATTTTGGCGGCGTAACAGCAAAGTACGTCCGGCTCACAACTAACAGCAACTGGGGGGCAGGCATCCTGGACCAATATGGTCTCAGTGAGGTGCGCTTCTTCAGCATACCCGTTTTTGCAAGAGAGCCAAGCCCGGATTCGGGCACAACAGATGTCGCTGTGGATGTAACCCTCGGCTTCAGAGCGGGAAGAGAGGCAGACACGCACGATGTGTACTTGAGCTCTGACGAGCAGGCTGTGATTGACGGTAATGCCCCTGTTACCACCGTGACCGAGACCAGCTATGGTCCCTTGTCCCTTGATTTAGGCACGACTTACTACTGGAAGATTAATGAGGTCAATGAGGCCGAGACCCCCACAACGTGGCAAGGCGATATCTGGAACTTCTCGACACACGAGTTCTTTGTTGTGGACGGTTTTGAAGATTATAACGACTATCCGCCCGACGAGATATGGTCTACATGGGTGGACGGATACGGCGTCCCGGCAAACGGCGCCACAGTA
>JADFJC010000141.1 GCA_022566315.1 Planctomycetota bacterium | reverse complement strand
GGCCTGGTCAAAAGTACCGGAGCAGGTCGAGCTGGCCAGGAATGAAGACCTGAAAAATAAAGGCGAGCAAAGTAAAACAGTTCAAGGCCGGCGTGGGAAGGCTTTGCCTATCGAGAGTTTGCAAAGGCAGGCCCAGGAGACCCAGGTTATAGAGCAAAGGCGGTCTGTTGTTGAGTACAATATCTTTTCTAACGTGGCGGCTCCTTCCAGCGTGAGGCAAGGTAACGCACAAATTCCCGGCCAGGCCGAACCAACCCGGAGACAAGCAGCACAGCAGCAAGTCAGCCAACCGCCAACCGTGCAAGAGCGTCAAAGTGAGATGGTGCAGGTCAGGATTGGACCGTTTGAGACCATTGTTACCGGCGGCAACACTGCCGAATCCATATTCGGCGGTCAGGTGTTCTTAGTAAGGCACGTACAAATTGAAGACAGGCACTTTTGGCAGGGCTTCCAGCTCAATGAAAAGAAACTGATTGAAGGAGTCAAAGAGTCCGCATCTAAGTTTGTGCGCGAGGGTATGAGTTTTGAATTGGCGCAAACAAAAAGTGCAGATGCCGCCTACGCCATAACGGGAAATGAAGATACCGCATACACAGCGATTTTGGATTTTGGCTTTGGGGATTTAGTATTAAACCTTAAGGAAATCGACCCTGCCTGGATTGGCAAACAAATAAATCATCTGCGAAACTGGTATTTCAGTATTGTTGGGATTGTGCTTTTGGCGGTTGCGCTGGGACTGGCCAGCCTGTGGCGCAGTGCCGGAGTGCAGATAAGGCTGGCACAAAAAAAAGATGATTTTATATCGGCTGTCTCGCACGAGCTTAGAACCCCTCTGACTTCGATACGAATGTACTCCGAGATGCTGGAGAAGAACTGGGTCAAATCGGAGGACAAGCTCGCCGAATATTACAGGAATATGCGGCAGGAAAGCGAAAGACTTAGCCGGCTGATAGAGAACGTGCTGGACTTTTCGCGCATCCAGAGGGGACGGAAAAAATATACGTTCAAAGCAGGTGATATAAACAAGTGCATTGCGGACGTGGTCGAAATGATGAGGCCCTATGCCACCCAGAGAGGCTTTACGATAAAAACAGAGCTTGGCCAAGTGGGGCAAATGACCTTTGACGGCGATGCGGTTACGCAGATAGCTGTCAATCTGCTGGACAATGCGGTCAAATACGCACGTGATGCCGAAGACAAGACTATTACGGTACGGACAAAAAGCAGCGACAAATTTATCTTAATTGAGGTTGAAGACCATGGTCCCGGTGTTCCTCATCGGCAGCGAAAAAAGATATTCGAGCAGTTCTATCGTTCCGGAGCCGAAGCCATACGTGAAACGACCGGAACGGGGCTTGGTCTTGCGCTGGTGAAAAAATTCGCCGAGGCACATAACGGTTTTGTAGAGATTATCAACGCCAAGCCGACCGGCGCGATATTCAGAGTTGCCTTAGCTGTCCAGGTATAACCACACGGCCTTTTTACCACAAAGCCCTTGTCCAATCGTCCTCTCTTGTGCCGTGATATGTTCTCAAGACGTACTCAAACTTTCTTGCTGACCTTGGCTTGAGTGTCAGGGTGAATTTGACAGTGTCCTTGTCCACCTGCTCGAATTTGCCAAAGTCGCCGCTTTTGGCCAGCTTCCAATGCGTAGTGCTGAAGTTGCGTTTTATCTCGACCTTAACGTCAATGCCGCGAGTGTTTTTGACTTCAATTTTGAATGTACGAATCTCGTCCCAGCCGGAGACGTTGCCACTCCTGTCGAATCTGTAGTTTTCCGTCTTGAAGTCCATAAGCTTCGGCTCGACAACAACGTTGGCGACCGCACCAAGGTTAAGCTCTACGTCCTCATCCACAGGGACATACTTAAACGAAGACTGTCCCGTATAAGATAAGTGTCCCTCATCGCCGACGTTTCTATAAACCTTCAGCCTCCCTCCGGGGATTGGCGTTTCGCCGAGTTCGTGCTCCTCATCGTTTTTGAAGCTGAGGAAACGAACGACAGATTTGCCGTAACGTCGTTCTTCGTATTTATAAAGGTTTACGACCGGCACCTCGTCAACATCAAAGCTGAGCAGCCGTTTCGACCAGCCGGTCGGAATCGTTTCCTTGCCCTCAATCGTATAAAGAAAATACTCGCTGAGGCCCTCCTTTTTGATTTCCTTTGGCCTTTTGGCAATGGCACTTTGTAGCATCGAAAGTGCTATTTTTTTATCCATCTCCATCGGGGCGCTGCGATCCAGTGCTTTGAGGGTCATGGGAATTACTTCACCCGGTCTGCCGTAGGGGTATTGCCGCCGGGCAAGCTCAGCAATCTGGTCGAGTATGTGGACTTTGCCGACAATCAGACGCGTCTGGGCGTTTTCATAGTCTTCGCCGCTGTTATTGGTTACTCGCACATAACCCTGCAGGCGCATCGTCTTTTCATCTTCAGTGAGTGTGCCCATATAGAACGCCCGCCAGCTTAATCCGCTGGTCAAATACGTAATCTCCACCGGCACTTTGCCGCTTATGCCGCTTTCGATATTCCACAGGCCGAGGTTCCTTACCCTCGGCGGATAAGTCAAATCGGTGATGTCAATTTTATCGGCATTGGCTAAGGGCAGCATCTCCAGACTGGTCGGGTCGATGAGCGTATTGGCCCAGGAAAATTGCAGCTTGTTCTTTCCCTCTTTTAGCGTCAGCGCCCTGCTTTCACGGACTAACGTTATATCCGCTGAATTATAAATCGTAAGCTGTACCGTGTCCCGCGTTGGCAGCGTTACCAGATCAATTTTCGCTCGGCTGGCGCCGGCCATCACAGTAATTATAAGTAGTGTAAATATTATACGTTTCATTTTACTGTTCCTTTAGTTTGGATCGGTTCAAGATCTTATCATCTTCTTATAGTACGCTGCACCCTCGTAGGCATCGGCCTTACATTTACTCCCGGCCGGATATTACGCCGATTGTAGTGCATCGTCAGTTCCTTAGTAGCTGGGCCGGCCTCGGTGCGGGCAGGCAGTTTAATCTCGAACTCAAGCGTATTAGCGTCCTTTTTCTTGTACTTCATATTGCACTTTTTCATGTCCCACTGGCCGGGAATGTGTTGTATCATCGTTAGCACCGCAGGGCTGTCCTTAAAATTCTCAATCTTTGCTGTGATTATTTCGTCGGTGTCGTAGAGAACAAGTCTCGGACTACTGTCGTTGTTGTATCGCTTGTTGATCTGGGTGTCCCTCATTTTTCGCTGCGTAACGACGATGTCCCTGCTGTCGCCGATATAGAGTTCCATCTTCTCGCCGACCGGCACCATTGCCGTTACGTCTTCGCCCAAAAAGATGGTGCTCTCGTGCCCATCATCCTGGAAGAGCCGTGCCTTGCCGCCCCAGAGGGCAAATTCGCCTAATCCGCTTTTGGCGTCATTGACAATTCGATAGCTTACCGGGATACCCACGTTTCTGTTTTCCAACTGTTCAGGGTCCCACGGCAGCTTGGCTGCATCGAACGTCCAGATTTTTGTAATAGGCACCTTCGCGGCCTTAAAAAACAGCATCTGCTTGGTCTCCTCGTGGTCGATGCCCTGCTCGAAGGACTCGCCGTAATCCAGAAGCACCCGCGCCTTAGCGAAATCCTCACCTGAGAAATTCCGCAGGATAAGATAGCTTTTCAAATCAACGAAGGTTTCAGCCTTGTTGGCTATCGCTTTGTAAGTAATCAGCCGGTCGATATTGCTCAGCAGATAGCTGATTCGCACCGTCTCGACGTAGTCACTATCGCTGCTGATTTGCCAGACTAAGGCTGCCTCATTAGGCGGATAACTTACGTTTAGCAGTGTTACATTGTCCGGATGGTCAAGGACCCGGAGCCGAATCGAGTCGGCGTCGATGGAGACAGCCTTCCACGAAAAGTCCACCTTGTTAAGCCCTTTTTGTAATGTCAGGACGCGCTCTTCTTCGATTAGCGTTGCCCTCGGGTTGTCTAAGCGAATCACCGTCGCCGCCCGCTCCGGCAGGGCCACTAATTTGATTCTGCCCTCGGCGATGGTAACAACCACTAACCCCAAAACCATTGCCAAAATTTTGTTTCTTTTACTGTTCATAATTCAATCTCCTAAAAAATTTGATTTTTCTTTTCTTGAGCTTATTTTTTCACTTTCAGTTTTTTTCAGCTAACGTTTCTTCACGCACGCCGTGATACGTCGTTACCGTGTATTCAAATGCCTGTTTCTTTCGTGGTTCAAGATTTACTTTGAAACGAACACGCGTCGCATCATGTTTTTCGTAGGCAGCATCTGTTTGTATCGTCCAGTATGCAGTATCAAAACCGCGTGTAATCTCAATCTCTATCGGCAGTTCACGAGTATTGGTAATCTCGATTTTCCAGGTGCGTATTTCGTCCCAGCCGGCAACGTTGCCACGCCTGTCGAATCTATAGTTTTCCGTCTTGAAATCCATCAGCTTCGGCTCAACGTTGACCAATCGGGCCGGGCCAAGATTTAACTCAACCTCTTCATCCACCGGAATATATTTAATATTCGTCCCGCCTACGTACGATAAATAACCTTGCTCATCGGCCTGGCCGTAAATCTTCACCGTTCCATTCGGAATCGGCGTTTCGCCTAAGTTGTGGTCATCGTCGTTTGCAAACTTAACGAACCTAATTGTCTGCTCGCCCCAGCGCTGCTCATCGTATTTATACAGACTCTCGATTTCAATATCCTCTACATCAAGCGAAAGCAGTCTCTTACCCCATTTGTCCGGTATGGTCTCTGTCCCCTCAATCGTATAAAGGAAATACTCACTAAGGCCCTCTTTCCTGATTTCCTTACGTCTCAGTTCACCTAATCTAGAACTGCTGGAACGATCATAGAAATACTCGTCCACATATTCAGGTCGGTCAAGCTCCCGGCCATGTTGAATTCCAAACCCATACTCCCCACCCCTCCCACCTATTCTGCCGATGGGCCTGTTGTAAGGATACTGGCGTTTTGCTAATTCGGCAATTTGGTCAAGGATATGGACTTTGCCGACAATCAAGCGGATCTGGGCTTTTTCGTAGTCCTCGCCGCTATTGTTACCGACTCTTACGTAACCCTGTAGTTGCATTGTCTTTTCGTCTTGCGAGAGCGTGCCCATATAGAACGCCCGCCAGGAAAGTCCGCTGGTAAAATACGTTATCTCGAACGGTACCTGGCCGCTGACCTCTGAGCGAATGAGCCAGCGGCCAAGCTCCCGCAGCCTCGCTGGAAACACCAACTGCTGAATATCAATTTTATCGGCCTGGGCCAACGGCTCCAGAGACAGTGACGTCGGGTCAATCAGAGTATTGGCCCACATAAACTGCAGCCAGTTCCAGCCTTTTTTCAATGTCAAATTCCGCCGTTCCCGCACTAAGGTCAAATCAGCGGAATTGTAAATCGTAAGCTGCACCTTGTCCCGTCTCGGCAATACCACCAATTCAATCGCACTTGCCGGCGCAAAAGGCGGCTCCTCAGGTATTGCAGTCTCCGCAGTTTCATCAAATGCAGCATACCTGTCAACTCTCTTTTCCATCGGCGCCATCGCAAGCGTTCTTTTCTCAACCATATCTTCATCCAAACCCTCGGCTGATGTAATCTCCGGTTTGCTTGCGCGTACCATTTTCTCCACTGCCGGCATAGGCTCTTTCGCAACTTCACGTTTCTTTGTCCCATCCTTACCTAACTGAGCAGCTAACAACAGCAACCCAACCAACAGCACTGCCGCGGCGGCCCACTTTGTCATTCTGAGCGCAGCGAAGAATCTCTTTTTTAATATCGAATCGCTTATGCTACCCTGTGCCTGCTCTATAACACGTGAAATCAAATCTTCGGAAACCTTTGCCCCTTCACGCAGCAAATCCAGCGCCGCAAATTTCCGCTGTAATTTCTCCAGATGTCCGCGACATTGCCCACAGCCTTGGAGATGCTCGGCTGTCTCCTTCATCCGGATATCCGAGGCCAGTTTGAACTGGTATTCGATAAGCTCTTGTTCTGTAAGATGATTTTTCATTTTACTATCGCCTAAACATCAGGTAACTTTTGCGCCAGCGTCCTCAGTGCCCTGTACATTTGTGTTTTCACCGTTCCGAGAGAACAGCCCAGAACCTCTGCCACTTTCGGGTAGCTAAGCTGCTGATAATAGGCCAGAACAAGGGTTGCCCGCTGTCTTGCAGGCAGCGACTCAATTGCATCTCTGACCTGTTCGGCCTGCTCAGCCTTTGCCGCCTCTTGCGAAGGCTCACACGAATCGTCCGCCAGTGCAACGGCACTCAGCTCTTCACTGTCCTGGTCGGTACAATCGAGTTTCTGATTCAGCGATACAACCCGCATCCGTCTGCGCCTCCGCATACCATCGATAGCCACATGCGTCGCAATCGTAAAAAGCCAGCTCTTAAACTGACCGCCGCGAAACGTATGGGCTTTTTCGTGCACACGTTTGAAAGTCTCCTGAAAAAGGTCTTCAGCCTGGTGGTGATTACCGCTCATTCGCATCAAATATCCTAATATGCTGTCCCCGTATCGGCGTACAAGCTCACTAAACGCTGCCGGGTCGCCCTGACAATGGGCGTCTATTAAACTTTTGTCGGTGTTTTCCATTGAGGCTATTTACTCCAGCTACCTGTATAAACGGCTATCGTAGCCCATCGGTTGACAAATAATGAAGTAAATTTTTGTAAAAATTGAGTTTCTTGATGCGGTGTGCAGTCTTTTGTTTAGCCATCGCCGGCACGGCGATGTAAAGCCACGTCATTTACGTTTCTGTATCCCGGCGTTCTCTGTCTTGTACTTCGAAATTCAATATTTGATATATAACCAATGAAAGTATATTTTGCCGGCTGGTTATCTCGTTTCTTTTGGTTTCGGCACCGGCTTGTCCATCGCCCAGAACACCGCGTTGATAAGCAGCCGACGAAATTGCGCATTTCCAAAGTCGTCCGGATGGCCCAGCGATGTGTAGAAGATGCGAGACTTTTTGTACCTGTTTGTCCAGGCCACCGGCTCGGGTTCTTTGTCGGGAATCGTGCCAATCAATAGCCGCTTCGTTGACTTGGTCAGTGGTCTTACCTCGTACAGCGAACTGTCGCTCGTGAACGGCATTTTCACACCAGCAAGTATCGGATGACTATCGGCACCGGCGGCTCTCGTAACGGCGCACTTGGGTCCGTTACCGTGATGGCCGTGATAATTTCCACCTAAGACCTCGGGGTCTAACTTACGCCATTCGGCATGACCATCGGGTGCATTGCCGCGAGTGTCGAACGCATGACTGGCGGTCCGCAATCCAATTAATGGCCTGCCGCTGTCCATGTAGTTACGGAAATACTTCATTTGCTCAATCGGCAAAGCTCTGCGCCGCACGAACAGCACCGCCAAATCCGCATTCGTCAATGCCTCCATACCCGCAATGTAGTAGCGTCCTTGGCCTTTTTTGCTTATGCTGCCTTGAAGCACCTCACAGTATAGGCCGTATTTTGTTTTCAGCTCGTGTGCAAACTCCGGCAGTGACTGTTCGGCTTTATACTCGCTTTCAGCGGAAATAAATACCACGCGCGGACGCTTGTCGTTTTTAAAACAAAACTGCGGCTGACTCGTAAATACTGTTGAGGTAATCGTTGGGCAGACGTACTTTTCTATATGCTCGACTACAAGGTCGGTGCCGGTAAAATGGCTGACAAAGGGCCGCATCCGCGAGTTGTACATCGTATCGGTCATATCGCGCATCAGCACCACGTTTTTGCCGTACCTTGCCATATTCCTTAGCCCAAAGGGCCGGCCGAGAACGCACATATTGGTATGCACGCCCATAATGATAACGTTGTCGATGCCGTGTTGCTCGAGCAGGTTCCAGGCTTCCACGCCTGAGTCGCTGATGGCGTCCTCATTGCGAATCTCGATAATATCTACCTGACTGCGCCAGGGCGAGTCCTGTTTGCATTTCGGCTGACAATCGCAGCCGCCGTCCGAATGGTCGATGGGGTATCCCAGCGTTTCTTCATTTTCGTCAATCCATCGGCACCATTTACTGATATCGCCGGGCACATTCGCTGCTGTTGGAGCGTCTTGGGCACGCTTGCGGGCTGGGTGGTCCTCGTAAAACTTGACCGTGCCGCTGGGTGAATGGATTATCAGCATACCTTTGTTACGTGCTCTGGAGACAACCTCATTCATCCGTGGCGCAAGCTCCCCGACCCTGCTGGTCGCGCCCTTGCACCAGTGCTGGTTCCACATATCGCAGATAATAATAGCGGTTTGCTTGGGGTCCCATTCGAGTTTGTTCTGCACGACCATGAATCGACCGGTGCCGTCGGACAAAGGTGCACGACTGCGTGCGTCAAGGACCAGCTTCTTGGCAGAACTGCCGGCACCCTCGGCCCGTACCAAAGTATAAGGGCAAAGTAGTAAACCTGATAATAGTATGCAAACAACAACTAATATCCTGAATCGATGAGTCTTCATAATTACTGCCTCCTGAAACGTCAGTAGCGAATCACCACAAAAGGTAGCCACATTGCTACTCTGAAATACCCGGATTTATTGCTTATTATCCAGCCGTATGATAGCACAGAAGCAAGCGAAGGACAAGCTTATTCATCGCTCACCAGGGTTGCTGTGTGTATCGAGCACGGCGATAGGTCTCGTTGGGCTTGTCGTCCCTATTGGGTGCTGTTCACGGGGAAGATACGAACGAAGGCGACGCCGTGTCTTGGGACTTTGGCTTCGAACTGGTTCTTGTATGTGCCTAAGTCTTTTTGTCGCCAGAGGTCGCGG
>JADFJC010000140.1 GCA_022566315.1 Planctomycetota bacterium | reverse complement strand
CCCTTAATACTAAATAATTTTCTATATTCCTTCTGTGAAATCTTTTTTAACTCTTTATTTGCCATATAATATTTCTCCTTTTATGTAGCTAACTATGCTTAAATGTTTTCCGTATAACATCCCGAACTTCTCGTCATTCAGAGGAATCCCAGCCGCTGTTGTACTCTCCTAAAATACAATCAAATTATTGCTCTTTCAAGTGAAAAATTGCGAATAAATAGGTGGTTTCTTTCTAACTTAGGCAACGGTGTACTCAACCGTTTTAATCCTTGGATTATCACTTAATTTTGGGCAATTCGACAAACTAATTGCATATCGGTTGCGTTCTCTTTCCCGGTAAATCTCAGAAGCAAATCTCTAATCCACTCAACAATCCGTGTAATTTATGCCCCTGTGCCTTAGGTAATAGGTATCTGTGAAACTTGTGCCCAAGGTATCCGTGGTTAAATATTATTGAATTCTCTGAGTCCGGAGTTTACCCTGAGTTTATCCGAGTTTATCCCCGGGTGCTGCTAACTTGGCGCACAACAGGGGAAGAGCTACCCCCCTGACTCGCAGCAGGGGAATGTTAGCTCACTTGCTTTGGAGTTTACCCTCGGTGTGTGCCTACTTGCTTGTCTGCCGGGGGTCGGGGGTGGCTAAAAAAATCTGTGAAATCTGTGGTTTAAGATAGGCAAGAATTCAGCGAGAAATCAACCAAAAACGCTGATACCTAAACACAAAAATCAAATTTTTCATAATTTTTTTAACTGTCTTGCTAACATCGAGTTACGAGAATCCCGAACCGATATTCAAGGTCTTTTTTCGCATCAAACGTGCAGGTAGCTCTAATTATAGAAGCGCTGCTTTTTTAGTGGTAGGGTGCGATGAATCGCACCAATCATGTGTGAATACGAAAAATGGTGCGAAATATCGTACTCTTTTGGTTGAGTGCCGTCTTGAAATCAGTGGTTTTTTGCGTTAAGATAGGCAAGAATTCAGCAAAAAATCAACCAAAAACGCTGATACCTCTGAGCAAAAATTAAATTTTTCATAAATTTTTTAACTGTCTTGCTAACATCGAGTTACGAGAATCCCAAATCGGAAATCGAGGACTTTTTTCGTATCAAACGTGCAGGTAGCTCTAATTATAGAGGGAGTGTTTTTTTACTCCCTGAGTTTACCCTCGGTGTGTGCCTACTTGCTTGTCTGTCGGGGGTCGGGGGCCGGGGGCTGCTTTTTTCGCCTCCGGCAAAAAGGCCTTTATATTCTGTTATCTGACTTCTGTCTTTGCCGCAAGGCGTCCCTTTCGGGACTGCGGACAATTACCAATAGTCAATAGTAAATAGTAAATAGTAAATAATAGTAAATCAGGAGGAACTCCCAATGGCCACCGAAGCCCAAATCCGTGCCAACCAGCGTAACGCCAAAAAATCGACAGGCCCACGCACCAGCGAAGGCAAGGCCGCCGTCTCACAGAACGCCGTCCAACACGGCCTTTCCGCCCGGCAGACCATAATCAGCTCAGAAAGCCAGGCCGAATTCGACCTCTACCGCGAACGAATGCTGAGTGAGCTGGCCCCGGCCAGCCCCATGGAATCTATGCTCGCAGAACGCATTGTTACTCTTTCATGGCGGCTAAAACGAGCTGGAAGAATACAGAACCAAACCATCGACGCCCTGAACGCAGATAACACCTTCGACCCATTAGCAAAACTCAAACAATCCCTGCTTTTCAAAAACCACGACCAATCGCAGGCCCGGCCCTCAACCTCCGCTGCCAATCTAACTCTCGGTCGTATGGCCATAAAGGATTTCGCAAATGCAAGGGTCCTCGACCGGCTCTTAATGTACGAACGACGATTAGAGCACAGTCTCTACAAAACGCTCCTCGAGTTTCAAAGACTAAACCTCATCAGAAAGCTGCACCCAGAACGTGAAATGTCATTTAACCAATTAACCAGTTAACCAATGAACCATTTAACCACTCACAACCATCGAGTATCTAATTATTTACGTGCCTATAAGGCCCTGTATTTACGTGCCTATAAGGCACCAGATATTTACGTGCCTATAAGGCACTACATTTGTAGAGAGCCCTCTACAAATCAGCTACTTTTTATGCAAAACAAACCCAACCTTGTCCGCCGTAGGCGGATTGCAAATGAACGCAAATCTATATAATACAAAGGATTATGAAAATAAATGGCAGCGGACACTTGGTGAAAACAAACCCAATACAAACCCAAACAAACCCAATCTAAAAAGAGCCAAAATGGACGTAAACTTATATATTATAGAGGATTATGAAAATAAAACCGTCTTCAAGCCCCAAAAAAACAAACCCAAACAAACCCTGCCCTGAGCTTGTGCCCAAGGTGCGCAGTCGAATGGGCCAATTTCAAATCGCCGAACTGGCCGGCAGGGAGCAACCTATTGAAAATCAGCCGGTTAGCAGCTCGAATTCTTCACTGCTGAGGGATTGTCTCAATTTTTGCAGGGCAATCAGTTCGAGTTGGCGGACTCTTTCCTTACTGAAGCCGAGTTCTTCGCCGATTTGCTTCAAGGTTTTTGTTTCCTTTTTTATTGGCGAGCCGACCAGGCCAAAACGATTCGAGATTATATACTGCTCGCGTTCGGTGAGATTATTTTCGATAACCTGCGTCAGGCTTTGGCGTGCGCGTTCGATAGCCGCGAAATCTCGTGCCATCATTGTTTGCAAACCACGCTCGATGTTTTTCAAAGTACCTATTTTTGCCTTTATTGATCCGGTACTTTTGCCGGATAACTTCGCGTACTCTTTCGCTATGTTCAATGAAGCACGTTTACTGAATCGAAAGCCCTTTGTATAATCAAATTCTTCTACGGTGTTAATCAATGCGAAATTACCTTTACTTACAAGCTCACTAAAGTCTGTACCGGTTGCCATATGTTTACTTGCAATACTGATAACAAGTCGCAGATTCGCTTCGACTATTCTTCTTTTTATCTCTTCAGCCTCAGCCAAATAGTGCTCTATTTGGTTGAGCCTGATGCCTGAGACACGACGCAGTTTTATTCCGGTGCGGGTTTGAAGGGCTAAATATTTTAAGTAGTTGTATCTACGGAACAGTCCGACTTCACGCTCCCTCGTAAGCACGGGGGTATCCTTCAATATCTGTAGATACTCTGGCAGGAGATGCGCTCCGACTAATTCGAACTGTTTAAGTGGTTCCGTTGAGGACTTCTTTTCTATATGGACTGGTTTCGAGAAAATCTTCTCCCTGGCGTCTTCTTCAAGAAATTCATCGCTGGGGATGAATTCAATCTTTCTGGCCAGAAGCTCTCTTGCCCTTCGTCGATTTATAATCCGATATATCGAACTTTTATTCCTGTTGAATCGCTCCATCAGGTCTTTGACGTCACAGCCTTGTTTGAACAGCCTGTAAATCTCAGCGGCCCGGGCCGGTTCAATTACAGTAGTGGACTGTGTAGAAATAGGTTTATCAGGATTGGCCCTTTCGTAATTTAGCAGTGTGTATCTGATGGTTTCGTGGCACTTGCCGGTTTCAGTGCTTATCCTGTTTATAATCTGGTGGCGAGTGAGGTTCGTATCGGCAGTAAGTTTTTCAGCCTGCTTTACAATCCGCTGCTTTTGCTTATCTGTCAGTCGCGAAAAACTTTTGGCCTTGGTGGCAAGGTCCGGGTTTGCCTTGAAGAATTTATCGACCGTTGATTGCAAAAAGCCGAAACGTCTCTTGCCGTCATCAAAAATAAATTTTCTCGCAATCAGACCTCGTTCTCGCCAGCGGTGGATGGTTTTTGTTGAAACGGCTAAGGTTTCTGCAAGCTCTTTGATGGTGTAAATTTTTTGGCTTTGCTCGGTGACGGGACGGGCGAGCCGGCCGCTCATTTTGGAGATGAAAATCCGCAGGTCATCCAACAGCTTATCACCTTTTATCAACTCCTCCGCCGCTGAGCCTTTAGGGTGAAAACCGGTGATACGAAAACATACAAACTCGAAAGGATATTCCTTGTCCAGCTCGATAACTGCATAAAGCTCCTCCGCAGCATCAAGCTGTTTGAGACGCTTCTTTTCGGGTGTAAATCGAAGCTGCAGCAGCAATTGAGCTAAACTTTGACTCTTTATCTTTCGCATAACCAAGTGTCCATTTTACCAGAGTCAGGCGCAAAAAAACAGCCGTATAAAACCAATCATAGAAATTTAGTGCGCTCGATATGCACCCGCTTTGAAAACGTTACCATTTTTTGGGTTTTTTGTAAAGCCTTGTGGCTATAGAGATTATGGCACACTCATTTTTGGCGAATTGGCAGATAACGGGCTTTTGAGTTGTACTCCGGTTGTAGGCTTCAGGCCGCGAAATGGGGCCATATTTAGGGGATATTCTTTCTCATGTTGTTGTGAGTCTCGAACGAATGTTCATGGCATGAGTTTCAACCGAGCAATACTTGTCGCTTCGCTTCATCTGCGGTAGAGCAAAGGGGGCGGAACGGGAGGAGTTGTTCCGCCCCCGGTTGTTACTGGCCTTATTTGACGGCTGTAGATTCTGGCAGGAAGTTTTCCATCACCCAGACTTCGATCTTGCCTTCTGCTCTGGCCGTGAAGGTGATCCGTCGCCCGTCGGGGTGAAAACGGACGTGGTTCAGAGAGGGCATCTCCAGATCGAGTTCCTGTGGTTCTCCACCGCCTGCGGAGATGCGCCAGAGCTTTTTGCCCATCCGATTGGCATAAAGCAGATGGCTTCCGTCGGGCTCCCAGGCAATCGTCGCTTTGCCTTTGAATTTGACCAGTTCCCGCGGCTGGTCGCCCACAACCGAGAGAACCTTTAACATGCCGGCGTCGAGGTCCTGAAAGGCAAGCTGCTTTCCGTCCGGGGAAAGGGCTAACCCCAAAATCGCTCCGACGCCGTTCTGGCCGACTGCGGGCCTAAACAGCTCCTTTTCCTCGTTGGTGGTCAAGTCCCGGCGAAGGATTCGCCAGCCCTTTATGGCTCTGCGCACGTAGAAAACTGCTTTGCCATCGGCAGACCAGTTAGGACAGAAGAGCCCAGGACCCTCAACAATAATCGTAACCTCACCCGTCTCGACATCTATCTTCAGCAAGCCCCCATCTTTGGTCTTCACGGCACCCAGCAGGGAGCGCCCATCAGGAGACCAGCGGTGCGAGTATACTTTGAAATCTTTTAGGTCGGGCGAAAGTTCCCGCACTTCCCCCGTTTCGACCGAATGGATAAGGAAAACCTGATCCACGCCGGGGCGCCGGGATACGCAGGCCAGATACCGCCCATCGGGGGACCAATCGGGCGCCCCGTTTGAGCCTTCGTAATGCTTGACGGTCAGGACCGGTTTGCCAGTGACGTTTCCCTTCTGCGGGTCGTACGTGGCGACGTAAACATTGCTTCCCTCGGAAGAGACCCCATAGTAGTAGGAACCGTTTTCGGTGAAACCGAGTGGACGGAACTGGCCGATTTCGGGTTTGAGCAGTTGAGGCGTACCTTGTGGTTTGCCGTCGGCGACCTCAATCGCCCAAATACCCATGCTGCCCGTTCGGTCGCTGGCAAATACAACTCGCTTTCCATCGGGTGCCCAGCCGAGCACGAAATCATCGGCCGGGTGCTTCACCAAGGGAATGTCCCGACTTCCGTCGACAGCCAGCACCGAGATGTCGCGATTCGCAGAGTCCTCGCTGGGTAAAAAGGTGTAAGCCACATATCGCCCGTCCGGAGACAAGCACACTCCCAGGGGGCGCGGCACGTCCGGTAACCTCTTTCCTAGGTCCTTAAGAACGCGGACAGATCCATCCCCAACCGGCACCAAGAGAATCTGCAAGGATTTGTCCTCTGTCTGACAGGAGGCCAAAATGTGCTTGCCATCTGCGGTCCAACCGAGAGGCGCGCGGATGGCAGTTTCGTTATTGAGATTGATAACGCGAGGCCCCGAGCCGTCGAGACCGACGATACGCAACTCCCCTGAGACCTTCTCATTGCTCCACCAGTAGTACGCGACTTGCTTGCTGTCCGGCGAAAAGACGGAATTGACGGCAAAACCCTTGTCCCACCCCTCGTTGGTTAGCTGGCGGTTCTTGCCGGAGGCCAGTTCGTGGACGGCCAGGTCGCCGGTTCTCCAGGCCACGTAGGAAAGGTATTTACCGTCGGGGGAAGGCGCCCCCGAGAAATGCGGATCCGCTGCCCCAGCCCAGACCCGGCGAACTGTTAGCTCCGGGTTACCGATGTCCCTCAGCAGGGCGGCAAGCCTCATGCGAGCCTCAGCTATCGCTCTTCTTTTCTCCTCAATATCTTTTGCTCGTCCCACGCGCTCTGCCATCAACTCTGTTGCTGGAACAATGGCACTGGCTGGATATTGTTCGATGAGCTTTGCAAAGGTCGCTTGTGCAGCATCGAATTGTCCGGCCATGAAGTGAGATTGCCCCATCCAAAATTGGGCATCTTGAGCTATTTTACTGTTCGGCGAAATGTTCATCACTTCTTCGAATTCGGCAACAGCCGCTTTGTACTTCTTGCGATTCAGCAGCTCATTTGCTTTTTCGAAATGCTGTTCGGCCTTTGTAATTGTCTCTGATGCAATATCTGCCAAACTTGAAACAGATGTCCCAGAGACGATTACTAAAATCAGGCATACTGTTAATGAAACTAACGTTACTCTCTTCATTATTGTTCCCTTTCATTTCCGGCGCCAATTGATTGCGCCATATCCATTAATTGTGACATTTCGACATTACCAATCAATACATAAGAAAGAGTATCATCTCTCCAGGCGAGAATGGCTCCTCCGGCTTGTCGCTTGTAGCGGTACACGGCATACTCTCTGAAATCCTGCGCTACAAGCCGGCGTTCTGCCTCTAAATGCTGTTCGAACAACGATATCGTGTTGGTGCCATCACTATACAACAGGTGCAGGGCATCCCGACCTTCAATTCTTCTGATATTGTCGAGTCTATGGCCAGGGTAAAGCCTCGGCGGCGCCACCAGAACGAAGTTAGAGGTTTTTCGCGCTTCAGAAAGTGTGAGTGTATGCCCATTGGCAATTGTGGGAGCTTGTGGCGAACTGATTTGGCGTTGAGTTAAAGGTCCTCTGACAATTATGCCCGGACGCATATATTCCGGCCCATCATCAAGAAATTCATAATACAGGACGTCACGTCGGCTCACATGCATACGCGCCGGTTGTGGAGGGGAGAGGTCCAAAGAGGCAGTTCGAGCAACAACACCTTGATGTTCTCTTAAATATAAGTTGATAGTGGCTGAATCGTCAGTGGGAGCAGTAGCGATATCACGCCGGGCCAGCTCTAACTTATGTCTCAGGTCAGCAACGTCTCTGTATAGAACGAAGCACGCCAGAGAAGATACAATGATGAGGAGTGCAGCAGCCAAACCGCCGGCCCACACTAACCGCGGGAGCCTGTCCCAGGATAGTGCGCGAATTTTTGTTATTTCCGGCCTTCTTGATTTTTCCAAAGCTGCTTCGGCATCTGTTAGTATGCGCGCATGGTCAATGGCAGCTCTGTCAATGTTGATTTTCTTTGCTAATTGCTCTATCTCTTCTTGTTTCATTCTGGCTTTCCTCTTTCAAAATTGCCCGCAGTTTCTCGATTGCGTAACGGTATCTGCTTTGCACGGAGTTTATCGAAACACCGAAAAGACCAGCAATTTCTCTGAATCTCATCTGCCCCTGAACATGTAACACGAACACTTCGCGCTGCTGGTAGGGCAATTCTACCAATGCCTCGAAAACTCGGACAGATTCTTCGGCGTCAATGAGCTGCTTTGCGGGGCTGGTTGAAATTGGCGGAGAACATAACTGTTCCGGTTGACATTTCGATTGCCTCGTTTTTTTTTCGCAACTGGTCTCGGGCCCTGTTGGCCACACAACTTATCAAGTAGCTTTTGAGATTACTGTGGATCATTGAACCATCAACAGCTCCTGCAAAGTTTACAAAAACATCGTGAAGACAGTCCTCAGCAGATTGAACGTCGGACAAAAGAGATACTGCTACCCTAAGCAGATCGTCTATGTACTTTTCGTATATTCGACGCAGTGCGTCTTTGTCTCCGGCACGCAGCCTGCTCAACAAACGCTGGTCTTCAAACATCAATATTCTTCCTCAGTTTTTGGCAAGGTCGAAGCTTCAATCACTGAAGGGACGAGCTATATGCCTATTTTAGTCTAAAGAAAAAAGAATTTTTCTGCCAGATTTTTACACAGCGGAATGAAAATTTCGCAGAATTTGGAGATAAGGGGTTGTTGGGTTGTATGAGAATTGTAGTCGTGAAGTCGCGAAAATGGGGTTATTTGAGGGGGTGCTTCAAGGGTTGCCCGGTACGCCTGAGGGCTGGCAGGATCGGTCTGAAAGACACTGTAAATGAAACTCTATATCATGCCGCCAATCGTTTACATTTTCGATGTTATCTGATAGAATGATGTGTCCCTGTAAGGAAATCCTAACTTCCACAGGCATATTTAGAGAGGTCCCTCTGCACCTTTTGGGCTGTTACCACGAGTCTTGGACCAGAGATGGAAGAAATCTGTTATTGAGAATAAGTATGACCGATGTCACACGCATTCTGACTGCAATTGAACAAGGCGATGCGAAGGCTGCAGACAAGCTGCTCCCATTAGTTTATGAGGAACTGCGCCGTTTGGCTGCTCAAAAGATGTCGCAGGAACCGCCCGGCCAGACACTTCAGGCTACAGCTCTGGTTCATGAAGCCTACATTCGGCTGGTAGGTTCACAAGTCCAGGATTGGAATAGCCGCGGTCACTTCTTCGCCGCTGCGGCGGAAGCCATGCGGCGAATTCTGA
>JADFJC010000139.1 GCA_022566315.1 Planctomycetota bacterium | reverse complement strand
TAATACCAATATTCAACAGTAAATAGCAGATAATCAATTTATTAGTTGCCCCAGTTGCTGAACTCTGCTGGCGGTTTGTAATTGTAGCCATTGCAGGCAAAACTGCAAGATTAAATTCGTATCTCGTGGCTTGGAAGTCGTATTTCGTATGTCTTATGAACAAAACCCCGCGTGACACGTATTCGCTAATCGCTTCGCCGCGTCAAGAAACGCCGGGCTAAATATGTTCCATCCCCAAGGCCGTCGAAAAACAACCTGCTTTTATGGTTGACCTGGGGGCGAATTTAGCTACAATGCGTGGTTCGTGAAATCCCATGAGATAATAACACACTATCTCACGGGGTAAACTGTATCTCGAATGAGATATATCAAAAGGTAAACACAAAAACAGATAAGGAGACAACAGTTGGGTTATAACTGCGTTGTTCTGATTAAGCAGGTTCCTGATACCAAAAGGATTACGGGTGATGTGATGAACGATGACGGTACTGTTAAGCGTTCAGCGCTGCCGGCCATTTTCAATCCGGAAGACCTTAACGCCCTCGAATTGGCCCTGCAAATAAAGGACCGGTTCGGCGGGCATATAACGGTTGTCACGATGGGACTGCCGGCGGCAAGCGAGGTCCTTCGCGATTCTCTTTTCCGCGGGGCTGATGATGCAATCCTGATAACGGACCGGCGATGTGCGGCAAGCGATACATTAGCAACCAGCTATATCCTGAGCTGTGCGGTCAAAAGAATAGATTACGATATCGTTCTGTGCGGCAGACAGGCAATTGACGGCGATACCGCACAGGTAGGCCCACAGTTGGCAGAGAAATTAGGCATTACGCAAATTACCTACGTCGAGCAGCTCATAGAACTTGACGGCAAGACCATAACCGCGCAGCGAAATATCGGAAACGGATGGCAGCAGGTCAAGGCAGAGATGCCGGTACTGCTTACCGTTACCGGCGCCGCAAACGAGCCGAGAGTGGCAGCGGCGAAAAAGATGATGAAATATAAAAACGCCCGCACGCCGATAGAAGTTGAACGAGAAGCCAGAAGCCAGAGGACAGAGAACAGAGGTCAGAAGACAGAAGACAGAAAACAGAAGACAGAAGACAGTCCACAGGATGCCTTACGGCAAAAACAGAAGTCAGAAGTCAGCGAGGAAGAAATAAGGGAACTTGTTGAAAAGAAGTGCGGCGAATTAGAAGAAAAAGGTTTGTTGATTAAGCAATGGGACCTGGATTTTATCGAGGCGGATTTGAGCTGGTGCGGCCAAAGCGGCTCGCCAACAAAAGTCCATCGAATTCAAAGCGTTGTCCTGGCTGCAAAGGAAAGCAAAAGCGTCGAGCCGAACGATAAGGGAATATCGGATATGGTACACGAGCTGATTGAAGAAAAGACAATTGCGTAAATATAGTTTTGAGTTTTGAGTTTTCTATGATAGATGTGAACAGAAAAGGTGAAGTTTGGGTTTTTGCCGAGCAGCATAACGGGCAATTAGAAGATACGCCAATCGAATTGATGAGCAAGGCCCGGCATTTGGCTGATACGCTCAACGTAAAATTAGCTGCTGCAGTCTTAGGCAATAACGTCAAAGATTTTGCGACAAAGTTAATACACTATGGAGCTGACAAGGTATATCTGGCTGAGCATCCTTTGCTTGAGCACTACCAGACGAACAGCTATGCAAAAGTGATGTTCGATTTAATTCATAAGTATGAGCCGCAGATTGTGCTTTATGGAGCTACTATCACCGGCAGGGACCTGGCGCCCCGAATTGCAAGTGCAGCAAAGGCAGGGCTTACCGCTGACTGCACCGATTTGCAAATCGGCGACCACCAGACCATAAAAGATAAAAAGCTCCACAAGAATTTGCTGTTTCAGATAAGGCCTGCCTTCGGCGGAAATATAATCGCTACGATTATAAATCACGATCGCTGGCCTCAGATGGCTACGGTTCGCGAAGGCGTGATGCCCATCCCGGAGCCGAACACAACACGCAAGGGTGAGATCGTCGCAGAGAAAGTACAATTATCTCAGCAGGAATTGCCTTTGGAGATTCTCGATGAGCACAAACGCCCAAAGAAAGTTGACCTTAAAGCGGCAAGGATAATCGTCGCCGGCGGAGCAGGGGTAGGCAGTAAAGACAATTTCAAACTGATATGGAAACTGGCAAACTGCCTCGGTGCAGCACCGGCGGCAACCAGGGCGGCGGTTGACCTTGGCTTTATAGACCACGACCATCAGGTCGGCCAAACCGGCACGACGGTTCGGCCCAGCTTGTATATAGCTGTCGGAATCAGCGGTGCAATTCAGCACCAGGTGGGAATGTCCCACAGCCAGAAAATCGTTGCTGTCAATAATGACCCGGACGCACCCATATTCGGCATTGCACATTACAAGATAGTCGGGGATTTGAATGAAGTTCTGCCTCTTATGATAAAGTCAATCAAAGAAAAAAGCATAAAAGAGTAAAACGAACAGGAAACTTAGACTATAGCGTCATTGCGAGCCAACCAGAGGTTGGCGCGGCAATCTCATTCGTTACGTCTTAGATTGCTTCGCTTCGCTCGCAATGACTATAAGGAAAACAGGACAGTCTATGGCAAATTTTTACAGGGACAATAACGATATACAATTTTTGTTCAGACACACAGACCTGCGAAAATCGGTGGAGACTCGCGAAGAAGGCTTTAGGTTCGCAAGCGAATTCGACTGTGCACCGGCCAACGCCGATGAGGCGATGCAGAATTATGATATGGTGCTGGATTCGCTCGGTCAATTATGCGCAGAGTTCATTGCGCCTCGGGCCGAAGACGTTGACCGCCAGGGCAATACGCTCAACGAAGACGGCTCAGTAACCCGTGCAAAGCCAATACAGGAATCTATTGAGAAACTCAGCCAGGCCGAGGTTATGGGTTTCACACTGCCCCATCGTTTTGGCGGCC
Organism: Planctomycetota bacterium; assembly: GCA_022566315.1. Lineage (GTDB taxonomy): Bacteria > Planctomycetota > Phycisphaerae > Sedimentisphaerales > Anaerobacaceae > NIOZ-UU13. The sequence continues at coordinate 5,871 of JADFJC010000139.1, read as the reverse complement.
TGAACTTCCCGAATCTTGTCTATACGATGGCTATCGAGATTCTCTCGCGAGCGGACGCGGCACTTATGAATATATTCGGCTTGCAGGGAATTGCTGAGACAATCAATGCGTTCGCATCGGAAGAAATAAAACAGAAATATTTACGCGATTTTTCTTTCGGCCGGGTGACAGGGGCGATGGTATTGACCGAGCCGGACGCCGGCTCCGACTTACAGGCGGTCAAGCTCCGCGCATTTGAGGATGACAGCGGTAACTGGTTCCTGCACGGTGTAAAACGGTTCATAACCAACGGCTGCGGCGATGTGCTGCTGGTATTGGCCCGCAGTGAGCTGGACAGAAGCGGAGGGCTGGGACTGAGTTTATTTGTCTGCGGGCCGGGGCCGACGGTGCATATTCGCCGGCTGGAAGATAAATTAGGTATCCACGGCTCACCAACGTGCGAAATATTCTTTGACAACACGCCGTGTGAGATAATCGGCGAGCGACAGCGGGGCCTTGTAACATACGTTATGAGCCTGATGAACGGTGCACGTATCGGCATCGCAGCACAATCGATGGGCATTGCGGAAGCTGCCTTTCGCGTTGCCCGCGATTATGCGGCCACAAGGAAACAGTTCGCGGTGGCTATCGAGAAGCTGCCGGCCGTTCGTGATATGCTCATTGATATGAAGATTGCCATAGAAGCAGGCCGAGCGCTTTTGTACGAAACGTCACGGGTGGTGGATATGGAAATCGGATACGCCAAACGACTTGAAACGAACTCGCCTGAAGATAAAACCCAGGCCAAGCGGCTCAAGAAAGAATCGCGAAAATACAGAAAATACGCGGCAATGCTGACGCCGATGAGCAAATATTATTGCTCCGAGATGTGCAACACAGTTACTTACGATTCGATTCAGGTGCTCGGCGGCAGCGGCTATATGCGGGATTACCCCTGCGAACGTCACGCTCGCGATGCGAGAATCACAACTATTTACGAAGGGACAAGCCAGTTACAAGTCGTTGCTGCGGTTCGCGGTGTTTGCAGCGGGACTGCCGAGAAATTCATCGCCGAGCTGGCTGGGCAAAATTACGACGCCAAAGTAAAAGATTTGCTCGAAAAGCTTGCCGAGGGAACAGAACAATTAAAAGAGTCGGTCGTTTTTATAAAAGAACAAGGCAACGAATATATGGACCTCTACGGCAGAGCGCTGGTCGATATTGCAATAGATTTGATTAGCGGCTATCTGTTCTGCGGCCAGGCCAGCACAAAAGTAGAAATGGAAGTTCCTTTGGCTGATAACGGCCAGGCCGACAACGGCCAAACAGTTTCTATGAAAGAGCGCAAGGCGACGATTGCCCGAAGATACATCACCCAAAACGCCCCGAAGGTCGCAGCCCTGGCGAAATTGATTCGCACCGGCGATAAATCAACATTCACCGAATACGAGACCCTCGTCGGACCGGTGCAGGAACTGGGATAAAATCACTGTAAAGTATCGATTGTCAATTGTATAATGAAGCCCCGGTAAAACAGCCGTGGTTTTTTGTTCTCTGGACTGGATTTGACAGGACTCGTCTCGGCTGAATGCCGAGCTGTAGCCGGAAAAGTTTTTTATTTTCCAGCAGGTATTTGACCCCAAACAAGGAAAATGATATGGGACAGGCAATCAGCAAACTAACCATTAAAGGCTACAAATCCATCCGAAATCTTGAGGATTTTGAGCTTCGAAATATTAATATCCTGATTGGCCCAAACGGGGCTGGAAAAAGCAACTTTCTAAGTTTTTTTGATTTTTTACTGAAATTTGCAGAGAGGAAAGAATCGTTTGATGCTTATGTTCAAAAACAAGGTGGTGCAGACCGATTTCTTTATTTGGGACCGAAAACTACACATCAAATTACAATAAGTTTTTGCTTTTCTCCTGAGTCTGAGTTTTCTCTATATTTAGACGTTACTTCTGATAATAGATTTGTCAAAAGTACACCTGCTTTGCCTGTAAAAGGGAGTTCAAAAAAAGGTGTCGTTGAAATCCTTGATTTTGTGATAACAAAAATACATAAAGAGTGGCGAATATATCATTTTCATGATACCAGTAATTTTGCAGCGGTAAAAAGAACCTGTTCTAAAAGAGATTACGAATATTTACGTCCGGACGCGAGCAATTTAGCGGCGTTTCTGCTATTTCTTAAGAAAAAACACGAAAGTGAATATCAGCATATCCGCGAAACAGTTCAATTAGCGGCTCCGTTTTTCGATGATTTCTTACTAAGAGATTCTTTGGATAATCCGGACGAAACATTATTGGAATGGCGGCAGAAAGGATCGGATTATCCGTTTCATCCCAGTCAGATATCAGATGGCACATTGCGTTTTATCTGTCTTGCGACGGCGCTATTGCAGCCGAAGCCACCGTCAACGATCTTATTAGATGAGCCGGAGTTGGGATTGCATCCGTATGCTTTGGCAATATTAGCAGGCTTAATACAGAAAGCTTCATATCGTGCACAGGTTATTGTTTCGACGCAATCTGCTGCGCTCATTGATCATTTCCAGCCGGAAGACATTATTCTTGTCGAGCGTAAAAACGATGAGTCTGTATTCAGCCGTCCCGATACGGAAAAGTTGAAAATCTGGTTAGAAGATTATTCTTTGGGAGACATTTGGAGCCGAAACATCATCGAGGGGACGGCTGGACAATGAGTAATATAAAGATTCTCGTGGAAGGCCCGACAGAGATACTCTTTGTCAAGGACGTGTTAAAGCCTTATCTCTACGAAAAAGGAATATCTGTCAGACCTTTTCTGTTTCAGGAGGGTGGAGGTGTTCCCAAATATCCGAGATCTCAAAAACAAATACTGAATACCATCAAATCCGACAGGTCTTGTTTTTGTACGATGTTGGTTGATTTTTACGGATTGCCAAAAGATTGGCCTAGAAGGAAAGACGCTGATAGCCGTAGGGCATATTTAGAAAAAGCCGCAACAGTCGAAAAAGCGTTATTTACGGATATTTGCGCACAATTTGGTTCCTCTTTTAATCGCTCTCGATTTATTCCCTACGTTCAAATGCACGAATTTGAGGCATTGCTTTTCTCAGATACATTGATACTAGCCGAGAGCGCGAGGAAGTCGAAAGTTTCTGCTCAGCTTGAGTGTGTCCTGCAGTCGTTTTCATGTCCTGAAGAGATTAATGATAATTATAATACTTGTCCTTCCCGACGAATAAAACAACACATTGAAAATTATGTGAAAACGGTAGATGGTATTATAGCAGCTCGTAAGATTGGACTTAGAAAAATGCGTCAGAAATGTCCGCATTTTAACGAATGGATTACAAAATTGGAGGATATTGGGAATCAATAAAATCTTATGCTGAAAGCAGCCATATTTGATTTCGACGGCGTAATAAGCGATTCGGAGATTTTACATTTCCGCGCTTTTAATCAGATGCTGGCCCAATACGGTATCGAGATAACAATAAAAGATTATTACAAAACGTATCTGGGCTTCAATGACGCTGATTGTTATAAGCTGCTGATACATCAGGGCCTGCTCAAAATAGACGAGCAGCAAATCGATGACCTTGTAAAACAGAAAAAGCAGATATTTGAAAAACTCGCTAAAACCGAAGGTAAAATAATCGAGGGTGTGCGCGATTTTTTAATAATGCTTGAAGACAACGATATGCCAATGGCGATATGTTCCGGGTCACTTCTGACGGAGGTCGAAATGGTATTGGAAGAGGCCCGGCTGCGCCATTTGTTCGAAGTGATAGTCTCCGCCGACCATGTAAAAAAAGGCAAGCCCGATCCGGAAGGATTTCTGCTGACTTTACAAAGACTGAATGAGAGCCTCGAAGAGGCCATTACGGCTAACCAGTGTATCGTGATAGAAGATTCACACTGGGGGCTGGAAGCCGCCAAAGCAGCGGGAATGCACACTATCGCCGTAACAAACTCCTACGATGCCGAGCAGTTGAACATGGCTGAGAAAATTGTCGCGCGGCTGAGCGAATTGAGTATAGATGATTTACAGCAGCTTTGTGCCTGATTGGCGTTCAGCATTTATTGAGCTTTGTGTTATTCACGGAATGAATACAGGGTGGCACCCTCAAACTTGTTTGGGGGTGTCCTTAACAGTTATCTGTTTAGCTGCAATACACCGGGGCCGCTGATTTCAAATTTGATTTTGTCGGTTTTTAGGTCCCACTCAATTGCATCAACAGGAACGCCGTCGAAGTGGCACGGCTGAAGCTCATCGCCGTGGACGGTAACTACAGACTTTTTGGCGTCGTAGAATAATCTGCTGCCGTCGAATTCCTTGTCCTGGTCTTTATAAGTAATCCCGCCTGTAGCGCTGAGGGCCGAAAGTATAAATTCACCTTCGGCAGTTTCAATAAAATTGGCTTGCACATGAGGGGTAGTGACAGTAGCTTGCCGGTCATATTGAACCTGACCGTTGACAATGGGGAAGTAATTAACAGTTAGCAGGTCCTTTGAGGCGGCATTAACAACAAGCCGATTTGTCTGGAGGGAATATTCCAGCGTCTGGAAGTTTTCTATAATCGCCCAGCACGGCTTGTTCAGGCTGAATTTATCCGGCTGTGAATTTGGCTCCGGGATACTGGAGTTATAGAGTTTTATTACGCCGGGCCCGGTCGCTAAAAACGACTGTCGCACAGTGTCATACTCGAACTTGAGACATTTCAGCTCAACACCGCCTAACACTTTTTCGTTTGCCTTTTTGACAGTTGCAAGTTTTACCACGCCGCCGTCGGCAGTGAAATGTTTGATCTGCGGTCCTGAATCCGAGGACTTCTTATCTTTGTCCGGCGATAAATCTACCGTAAACCTCTGTCCTGAAACCACGTACCGCCGCTGGCCGTTGGGGTCCTCCCGAAGCATTTCGCAGATGCAATCACCCTCAAAGACAGCCTTATTTGAGGCCTTGAAGAACTTAACTTCTTTTTGAGCGGTTATCTTTACGGGTACTTTTTTGCCGGTTTCATTCGCCAATACACTATTATTGTAAAACGTCAGCTCTATTGGGCCAGGAGCAATGATATCGCCGGTAGATGCGTTATAATTGATTTTCCGGGCTAAAAATGTTGTTCGGTCATTAGCATCTTCCAGCTCTTTGGGCTTGTCGATACCGGTTATAATCGCACCTTCGAAACCGGATTGACTAAAAAGTTTGTCATGTCTTTTAGAATCCATCGGTATAATGATGAAGCCGTTGTCACAGGTTATAACGATATCTTCAAACTGTTGAGGCGATTCGTTTGGCTCGCTCTGCTTGGCAGCATCAACATTGTTTGCGTCGGCGTCATCTGGACTTTGCGGACTCTGTTCGGCAGCTCCTGCACCTTGCCGGTCTTGTTCGGCAGTTCCGGCGCCGGCTTCATTAGATTGGCTGCTTGAGGCCTTTGACCAGAAGATGTCGTTGATTAAAATTTTATCGTGAGCAAAAATCAATTGCTTGGGACTGTCAATGAGCACATTTTTACTAAAGACACATTTGTAATATTCGCCTTTTACCTGCTTAACTTTCGGTTGAGTGATTGTAGTCTGTGTTTTTTCCTTGTCGGAAGCCACAACTGGTTTGTCGGGCTTCTGTGTTTTGGTCTGGCCGGGAGTATCAGCGGGTTTGTCAGGCTGCTGTTCTTTTGCCTGTTTTTTCTCACCCGGCAGGAAAGCCGTCTGCGAGCTTTTTATACGCAGAGACTCCAAATCAATTATTCTCAAATATTCAAGCCGCCCCAGCTCGTCATCATAGACAAGCTCCATCCCGGTGCCGAGCATCCGGGTATCTTCTGAAACGAATTTGACCGAATTGGCCGTTGAAAGCTGCGACTTCTCGCTGAGAAAAATAATGTCGTCAAGATAAATA
>JADFJC010000027.1 GCA_022566315.1 Planctomycetota bacterium | reverse complement strand
TCCGACCCGTCCGGCCGTTACGCACTCGGTATGGGGGTCAACTTCGAGCATCGCAGCCCCAGGCCCGACGACGTCATCAAAATCGGGATGGTAGATTTGAAAAAAGGCGACCGATGGACAGAATTAGGCCAATCCAGCTCATGGTGCTGGCAGCAGGGATGTATGCTCCAATGGCTGCCCGGCTCGAAAAATCAAATCATCTGGAACGACCGAGAAGGCGACCGATTCGTTTGCCACATCCTTAATGTTCGCAGCGGCAAAAAGCGAACACTGCCGTACCCCATCTACACTCTCAGCCCCGATGGCCGAACCGCTGTGGCGCCGGACTTACGCCGCATCCAGGATATGCGCCCCGGCTACGGCTACGCAGGACTGCCCGACCCATATAAAGATGACCTGGCACCAAAAGATTCAGGCATTTTCCGAATCGACCTTAAAACAGGCAGGCGGGATTTGATAATCTCCATCGCTGACATTGCAAAGATTCCCAGTCCCCACATAAACACCACCGGCGCAAAACATTATTTTAATCATCTGCTATTCAATCCTGACGGCTCTCGATTTATATTTCTGCACCGCCGTCTCGGTCCGGGCCTGGAAGGAAAAGGCACGCGAATGCTCACCGCCAAACCCGACGGCTCGGACATCCACATCGTGGACAGCTACGGCAAAACCTCGCACTTTATCTGGCGCGACCCGCGCCACATCCTCGCCTGGGCCTGGCACCCTTCACACAAAAACGCATTCTATCTCTACGAGGACAGCACGGGAGGAAAGGTTGAGGTAGTTGGCAAAGAGGTTATGCCCAAGAATGGCCATTGCACATACCTGCCGGGCAATAAGTGGATACTCAACGACACCTATCCCGACAAAGAGCGAAAGCAAAATCCCTATCTTTACAATGTAGCGACCGGCGAAAGATTTCCGCTCGGCCATTTCTATTTGCCGCCGCAATATAAGGGCGAATGGCGATGCGATACGCACCCGCGTTTCAGTCCCAACGGCCGAAGTGTCGTCATTGATTCACCACACGAAGGCAACGGCCGGCAGATGTATCTTATCGACATCAGCGCAATCGTTAGTTGACTTTATTCGAGCGGTTCGACATAGATGTTACGGAACTCAATTTTATTTTAGACCAGTTGTGTCTTACCGGGAACAGCGACCGGCCTCATCGGCAAATCACCGAACTCATACTTCGGCGGACTTAGGTCCAGTTTCGAGCCTTTCATCGCCCAATCCCACTTCAGTGCCCGGCCGGTATAAGCGCTCATTCGCCCCATTATGCACGTCAGCGTACTCTCAGCGATTCGCTTACCTTCGTTCAAATGCTTACCCTGGCGAATTGCTGCAATTTGGTCCGCGTGTTGCTTTATCACCGGACTCGGACTCGGCCCATCGTATTTGAACGGCTTGGCCCCTTCAATAATGAAATTGCCCTCGTGCATATATGCCAGACCTTTTGTCCCGATCACCCGTGCGTCCTGCCGGTAGGTTAGCTTGTCAATCTGGGCACCCATATACTCAATCCGTACTCCATTAGGATACTCGTACTCGACGGAAAAATGGTCGTAAACATTTCCGTATTCCGGACCAGTCCGCACCTGCCGACCACCAAGAGCAATACATTGCACGGGATGTGCATCCAGTGCCCAGTTCATTCTGTCTAAATTGTGTATGTGCATCTCGGTGATAAAGTCCCCGGAAAGCCAGGTCAGGAACAGCCACCGGCGAAGTTGCCATTCCATATCAGACCAGCCCGGCTGCCGCTCTTTGGTCGCCTCCGACCACGTGAGCATTCCCCCGCCGAGCCTGAGACACTGGCCGCCAACGATTCTGCCGATATCCCCGTTGTGAATCCTCTTCATGCCCTCTACCAGGTGCGCCATCCGGCGACTCTGCGTGCCGGCTACTATTGTCAAGCCTTTCCGGTCCGCTATCTGTGACGACTCAATGACCGAGCGAACACCTGCCGGATCCACGGCGACCGGTTTTTCCATAAACACATGCTTGCCCGCCTCAACGGCAGCGCGTAAATGCCCCGGACGAAAGTGAGGCGGCTCGGTCAGTATTACCATATCTACATCATCACGCCCAAGTACCTTCTTGTGCGCATCCCAGCCAACAAAGCACGTATCCTCAGTTACCTTCACTTTATCAGACAGCTTCCTTTTAAGAGTTCTGCGACACCTGTCCACGCGGTCCTTAAAAAGGTCCCCCATTGCCACAAGCTCCACACCTTCTGCACAGTTCAGGCAGTTGCCCGTATCATACGTGCCTCGTCCGCCGCACCCAATCAGACCGATGCGCACCTTGTCGGAACCTGCCGCAAAGATTCGGCTTGTTCCCGACAACAAAGTCGCAGCCCCCAATCCCGATAAAATCGGGACTGAGCTCTTGATAAAATCTCTCCGCGACAAGCCCGGCGTTTCTTGTATCACTTTGGTTTCCATAAGTTGTCCTTTCAGTTAACCGTTATTAGTCGAAAATTTGTTAAATAAGTCTTGTTTTACCCGGAACAGCGATCGGCCTCACCGGCAAATCACCGAACTCATATTTCGGCGGTGTAAGGTCCAGTTTCGAATCTGCCATTCCATATCCGACCAGCCCGGCTCTCTTTTCTGCACCCACAGCAAGCCCATGGCCCAGCAGCATTGCGCAGCCCTGATTTCGCCGATTTATCCATTATGAATCCGCCTTATAATCTCTGTATAATGTGTCTGATGATGCCAGGAGCTGATGTCTTGATAAAATCCCTGCGAGTTAGCTCGCGATTTTTTCTGCTTCTCTTATTTCTCATAAATATCTCTTTTTGATTACCGGACTTTGCCCTACGCCTATTAGTCGAAGACCCCTTCCAACAGGCCGAAGCGTATGTATCCTTATATTAAAGCAACCCTGGGCGACACCCTCAAAACCCTGGCCTGAGTTCGCCGAAGGCTTGTTTGGGAGTGCTGAAAATAACCTCTGTGCTCATTCTGTGCTCATAAGGATACTTGCAGTCAAACACGCAGTCAAGCGCAATTTCGAGACCTATTGGGATGTCCAGCAAACATCGTATCCCCTTGATTTTGACTAAAGTCGTTGGAATGTATAGACGAAAACGACTTTGTGTGCACTGTCTACGTTGGTTTGCCCATACCTTCGCAGAGTGAGCTTATGGAAAAGACACAATAGTAATGCTTCGGCAGATGAAACAACCAATGGCGGCCTGACTTTACTTTGGCCGGGAGATAATCAATGTCAGGGCACAAAAGGAATAAGGCAGGATTAGCCAAAAGAATCTCATCGGTTTTCAAAGGAGTACCGATGCAGCAAAATGATAGTGCCCAGCAGCCTTATGGCGCACCTGAACAGCGACGCGCCGACCATAACGAGCCAGAACCACAGCCGCAGGTACCACAGACCTCTAAAACGCAAATTAAAAGAACATCTCACCGTAACTTCTTAAGTACCTTGTTTAGCAAGAAAAAGGCCAATGCAATGGCCAAATTAGAAGAAAGGCTGAAGGCCGAATCCCAGGCAAGGGCCAAAGCAGAGGAAAGGCTAAGGGCAGAACTTCAAACTAAGGCAACGGCGGAACAAAAAGTGAAAGCCGAAGCAGAAAAGATGCTTCTCACACAGCATCGCAGGTATAGTGTCTTGGCAGAGAGGGTCGAGGCTCAGGCTAAAGAGGCCATAGCGGCAGTCGAGGCAAAAGCAGAAGAAAAAGTCCGGTCGTATGCCGCGGCACTAAACCAGGCAGAGGAAAAGTTAGCCAAAGCTGAAGAAATGGCAAAGACTGAGGCTCTAACCAGAGCAAAGGCAGCAGAAGAGGGCCTGAAGGCCAAAATCGAAGAACGACGAAGAGTCGAGGCCCAGGCTAAAGAGGCGATAGCGGCAGCCAAGGCAGAAGCAGAAGAAAAAATCCGGTCGTATGCCGCGGCACTAAACCAGGCAGAGGAAAAGTTAGCCGAAGCTGAAGAAAAGACAAAGTCTGAGGCTCTAACCAGAGCAAAGGCAGAAGAGGGCCTGCTCGCCTCGGCGAAGGCCGAAGCCGGGAAGGCCAAAATCGAAGAACGACCCATTCGACAGGCTCAGGGTCGTCCTGAGCAAGCGAAGCGCGTCGAAGGGCGACAAAGCATCGAGGCTAAGCCTGCAGAGACGACGAAGACTTTCAAGCGAACCCGCTGGCACGTTTCTCATTCAGGACTTATAAAGAGGATATTTGCCTTGATTTCAGCATTAGTAATTTTCTCAGCTATAGCATTATTTGCAGTGAGCGCGCTCAACGACCCGCCAGTGGCCGAGCCTGGTAGTGTAACGACACAGGAGGAGACACCGGTGCAGATTACCTTAATGGGAAGTGCTCCCGATGGAGAGCAGCTAACCTACAGTGTGATAACAGGTCCGTCCCACGGGAGCTTGAGTGGGACAGCGCCCAATATAACTTACGCGCCGGCGTTGAACTACAACGGACCAGACAATTTCACATTCAGCGTCAACGACGGCAAGGCTGATAGTGACCAGGTGATGATATCGATTATAGTGTTGGCCGTAAACGATGCTCCTATAGCAAATCCTCAGTCTGAAACGACAAAAGTAAACAAATCCGTATCCGCTGCCTTGACAGGCAGTGATGTGGATGGCGAACCGTTAATGTTCATTATCTGCACAGAACCTGAGCATGGCATACTCACCTTCGACTCGAACTTCAATACCAACGGAAGGCTCATCTACACGCCCAAACCTTACTTCACAGGTCCGGACATTTTCACTTTCAAGTTGAATGACGGCGAAGTGGACAGCGCCCCGGCAACGGTATCCATTAATGTCGCTCCGAATCTCCTCCCTGTGGCAAAGCCTCATTCAGTAACCACAATGGAGGATACGTCTGTAACGATTAGCTTGACGGGCAGTGACCCGGATTCAGACCCGTTGGCCTACAGTACGGTAACGGGTCCATCCCACGGGAGCTTGAATGGAACAGCGCCAAACCTTAACTATACTCCCAACGCGAATTTCTACGGGTCAGACAGCTTCACCTTCAAGGTCAACGACGGCACAGCGGACAGCGCTCTTGCAACCGTGTCAATCACGGTTTCCCCGGTCAACGACCCGCCAGTGGCCAATGATGATACTGCGACTACCCAGGAGGACACGCCGGTAGCAACCATTGATGTGCCGGCGAACGACACTGACATAGACAATGACACCCTTACTGTAACCGCTGTCAGCCAGGGCACCAATGGCTCGGTTACCATCAACCCCGACAGCACGCTGAGCTATAGCCCCCACGCGAACTTCTACGGCAGCGATACATTCACATATACTATTAGCGACAACAAAGGCCTAACCGATACCGCTAAGGTGAATGTTACGGTCAACATGGTCAATGATGCCCCGAGGTTCACTTCAGCACCTGTAACCACAGCTGCAGCCGGTGCGTTATATACATACGATGTTAACGCCGCAGACCCGGATGTAGGAGATACCTTAGCTTACTCCTTAACCACCAAACCTGCTGATATGACCATCAATTCCGCTACCGGGTTGATACAATGGAAACCGACCCAAGTAGGGGATAATAAGATAGTGGTCAAGGTCGCCGATAACAACAGCACCCCAGCCCTGGATACCCAATCATTTACCATTACAGTAAATCCACCTCCGCCAAAGATAGCAAAATTGACCGTACTGGACGGCTACAATCAAAGAAACAGAAAAACATTATCAGCAGACGGCAAAACCAACCTTGTCCAATCCAGCGACAACGAGCGCTGGGAAACCGGCTTCGGCTCATACGTATCCTTTGATTTTTCAGATGTATCCATCCCGGCAGATGCTGCAATAAAATCAGTCGTTGTTCGTGTCGAGCACTTCGAAGAAGAACGATTTGCACAGGGGAAATTAAAATGGTCTATCGGCACAGGCTGGCCGACTAAGCCGATGGTTTGGGCAGCAATAAATGCTCCTGTGCATGAAGGCCAATGCCACGAGGCTATAGACTCATGGGATGTTACAGGTGTTGTGGATACACTCGAAAAGATAAATTCACTCCAGTTACAAGTTAAGAATAATGACAACATTGCTCACAGAAAAACGTTGATAGATTATATCTATGTGCTCGTTGAGTGGGATTAATACTACTCTGCGATAATACCCTGTAGCACAAAAGTTTACATTCATTCTTTTTAAAATTGGCTTTGTTTGGGTTTGAATTGGGTTTGTTTTCACCAAGTGTCCAATTGGCTTTATTTTCATAATCCTTTTTTAAAAAGATTTACGTTCATTTGGAATCCGCCTACGGCGGACAAGATTGGGTTTATTTTGCATAAAAATAGGTGATTTGTAGAGGGTTCTCGACAGATGTAGAGGTACGAAAGAGTGAAGAGTGAGCTAAAGTGCCTAAAGTGAACTAAAGTTGGATTCTCCCCCTAAGGGGTCTCCGCAGAGCTCCGAGATGCTCATGATTTACTCCGCTAAAAGACGGCGGATTCCGCCGGAGGCGAAAAAAGCAGCAAAGAAGGCGAGCACTTACGTCATTGTAATCTTACTGGCGAGGCCCGGCTCGGAGTCATTCTTAAAACTTCCGTCTGACTGTTCCAGTCGGTCCCGAATAGTAAAAAAACCAAATTTGGTCCCTTTGGACACATAAATTAGGCTTTGGTTTTTTAGGGGCAAGTTTTGTGTGCTTTTGGAGAATTGTAAATAATCCAAAAACAATAAAAGTGTGCGATCGGTGTGTATGCAAATCTCAAAGTATCTCAAGGCCAACAGCCGTAATATCGTCGATTTCGGAAGGGTCCATATCTTTGTTTTCCGCAAGCACACTAAATTTATCCATCATCTCAACAATCGGCCGGCCTATGATTTCACGAAATTCTTCTCTGAAATTAAATGGGTTTGTATCATTGGAATTGCTGATAAACGGTATGGCTCCATCGGAGTACAGTAGCAGTTTATCACCGGATTGAAGCTGTATGGTTCGTTGGCTATATTCAGCTTCTTCAAAAATTCCGAGTAGTGAGCCTTCGATTTCCAAGTTTTGTGGCTGTTCTTTGGGTCTGATAAGAATAGGATATGGATGCCCTGCACGGCAGTAGGTTAGCTGTAGTGTGTTGGTATTGATCAGACAATAGCAACAAGTTACAAACTGGCCGTCTGAGAGTTTCTGTGCAGACATTCGCAAATTGATATTTTTCATAAGTTCCGCCGGCGACAATACACAGTGATTGTTTTGAGCGTCCTCATACACGGCAATGGCTTGATTTATAAAGATTGATAACAGCGCAGCAGGCATTCCATGGCCTACTACATCAGCCACATAGAAGCCCACATGCTGCTCGTCAATACGCTTTACACCATAAATATCACCTGAAACACACTCGGCCGGCGCAGTAAAAGTAGCCCAACGTAATTTATCACAGTTTGGCAGTTTTTCAGGTAGAAAATCCTGCTGAACAATACCAGCCAAACGAAGCCCCTCGGACAACTGGGCATGCAGTGATGCCAGATTCATAATTGTGTCCCTGAGGCGGACCTGGACTTTTATTTTGGCAAGAAGCTCATCGTTGTCAAATGGCTTTGTTATATAGTCATCTGTACCAACTTCGTAACCTTTCAGTCGCGATTCGATGGAAATTTTAGACGAGATAAGAATAACATGCGCTGTTTCGCTTTGGGGGTCTGATTTGATTCGTCGACAGGTCTCGTACCCATCCATGCCGGGCATCACAATATCAAGCAACACTAGATCGGGCTTGAACTGGCCTATTTTCTCCAGACACTGCTGACCGCTACTGGCTGTGGCCAACGCATATTGCTCTTCCAGCAATTCCTTAAAAATCCCGACATTGATTTCATCGTCGTCTACAATCAGCAACTTTTTTTTCATGCTCGATTTCACTCGTTTTCTTGTATTGCATTAATGGGTTTTGGATGCAAATGAGCGCCCACCTTCGCTAAAAGCTCTTCCTCATCGAAGGGTTTAGTTAAATAATCATCAGTACCGACTTGATAGCCCTTGAGACGGTCTGATGTCATTGCCTTGGCGGATACCATGATAATCTTAGTATGCCGTAGCGATGAGTTCTTTCGTATTTGTTGGCACACCTCATAACCATTCATATCAGGTATCATAATGTCTAATATAATCAGGTCAGGCCGGAATTCCTGGGCCATCTTAAGGGCATCTATACCTGTGGAAACTGTCATTAGATTGTATTGACTCCCAAGCAATTCCTCGATAACCGCCAGATTAATCGAATTATCATCGACAGCTAAAATTTTACTTTTCTCTTGCACAATATTGCCTCTTATAAATAATTAGGCCCTTGCACTATCAGTGCCAGGTAGCAACAACAAATTCTCGTTATACTTCTCACTTAACTTGCACTACCAACCAATACCTCTTCCTGCTCCTTAGCTTCTAAAGACAACGGAATCTCAAACGATAAGTTTGCACCTATATCAGGATTGTTTTCAGCCCAGATGCGGCCTTTGTGAGCGGCTATAATCTCTCGGCAAATTGGCAATCCTAAACCAGTACCACCAGCACCGGTCTTGTTTTTGCTTGACTGAACAAACTTGTCGAAAATACTTTCCAATTCGTTCCCAGGAATACCTGTGCCCTGGTCTCGGATCGAAACTACTATCGAATCGGCTTTCTTGAACGAGATAACATCGATTGTTCCACCTTCCGGCGAAAATTTGATAGCGTTGTTTAATAAGTTGTGGAGTACCTGCCTTATCTTATCGGCATCGAGCGTAATTTTCCCGTTGGCTTCGAGATGTTCGCACCGAATAGTCAGATTGTGTTCTAATGCCAGCGAGTTGTACTCTTCCTTCACTATGTCAATCAGTGAATTAAGGTTTGCCGGCCTAAACTTATATGTGATCTTACCAGATTCCAGTTTGGCCAAATCAAGCAGGTCATTTAGTAACGTCAGCAGTGTCTCGCCGCTCTGCCGAATCTTCTGGAAATAGTCGAGTATCTTATCAGGATTGGCGGTAGCGTGTTTCTTTATACCGAAAGAGGCAAAACTGAGGATACCATGCATCGGAGTACGCAGTTCATGCGATACATTGCTTAAAAAAATACTCTTTGCATTGTTGGCGGCTTCGGCCATCTTTTTAGCTTCCTGCAGATCGATTGTACGTTCTTTCAACCGACCCTGAGCGTAAAATGCTATGGCTAACGCAATGATCATAGGTACGGTGATAAATTTATCGATCGGCCAAGCTTTTTGCGCGGCCGTTTCAGTAAGTGTCTTTCCCAAGTCTAAAACTTCCACCAAAACAATGGCCTGGAAGGCAATAACGCCGACCGCAACAAAGTCTTTAAATGCAGTTGTTTTCATCCAGTCTTTATATGTAGAAATGGTCTTACTGTTCATCTTGCGTACCTTCTTTCTGACTAAGTACAACAACACAACCACGCATCTAAGCAATTTCAGAAAAGCTGCCGATCCCCAGCATGGTTGTACTCGAATTTGTCCATTGTTGGATAGGTGCGTGGTTATCCATTTTGGAAAACAACACAGTTATACTGATTAAAAATATCGGCATGATTTAAGGGACACTTTTCAGGAAAGCTGGAAATCCCATACTTTTTTTAGTAACCGTTCACGGGTATTTTGGCTATGGCAACACACCTGACATCAAATAGCATAAGGATCGGAAAATCCAAATGAGAATGGTCTGATAAACGGTGTATTCTTGGGCCCAAATCCATCACCAGAGGCTATGTTAGGAAAGAACTGGTTTAGGTTAAACCGGCTCTGGATTTTCTGTAGCCCCCACTGAAAGGGGTTTTAGCGTTCTACAATGACCGCAGGCCGAAGGGTATCTGAGGGTTGGATATCAAGACAAAATCGGCGATTCTACGAGCGCAAAACGCCTATGAAGGTGACTCTGTACTACAATCTGTCAACTCCTTGTTTTTTGTGCGTGTTTTTTGAAACTGTTAACTGTAACCTATTTATTCTTAATATGTTATGAGACTTTTTTCAAAAAGGAAATTTTGACCTTTTGTTTTTCGCCGTAGTCCGTTTTTCGCCGCCTTCGCAAGAAACTGAGGCGGCGAAAAGAAAGGCGGAGGCGAAAAACATTCGCCGGATTCGCAAGAGCCGTTCTTTAATCTTTTGGTTGCGGCCAAAGGGCGAAGCCCGAGGCCGCGCTGTGAGAATCTGTGGGCTGAATCGAGTTAGTTTTCACAAGCGAGAGAAAAACTAAAAAAGGGTCCCCGGCAGAGGAACTATCGAAGCACAGCCCGGAGATAAACTCCAGAACACAAGTCGTAAGAGTATAAGAGCAAAAGTCACAAGTGATATTTAGTATTGCGGGAGTGTCGCACAGGGTGGAGGTTATATTTTGTTCGCAGGCCAGATTTCTCGACTCCGCTGCGCTTCGCTCGAAATGACAATAGGATGCCAGATGGTTCGACTGACCCTTCGACTGCGCACCTTGGGCACAAGCTCAGGGCTTCGGCTTATTCAGGATAAACTCCGAAGCGTTGATGCGGCAACTACGCCCAAACAAGTTTGAGCGTACCACCCAGCCGAAGCACGAAATCTCCGTCCTCCGCCCCGATGCAATCGGGGCTACGGAGGACAGGCAAAACAAACTTGTCTGACGACAGTCAAGATTCAAAATGCGAATTTTCAAATGTTCAAAAGCAAATAATAGTGTGCCGTGCACACCCTGCGTCAATTGAACCTCTATTTTTATAGCACCTTTGTTTGGCCGGGCATTGCGATTGGGTAGCGGCCCTGGGCGTCGGGCTTGATGGGTGGGTCGGATTCTATGGTGTAGCGGTCCAGGCCGGGGGCCAATTCCAGGTTCGAGGCCATTGCCTGTTCCCAGGTAATCATCTGTCCTGACTCGGCGGCCATGCGTCCGAGGATTCCGGCCATGGCGGTATAGGCGCTGCGCTCGGTCTCGTTGTAGGGTTTGTCCTTGCGAATGGCTTCGAACAGCAGGTCGTGCTCGTTCTGGTAGGCATTGTGGCGCGGCCCATCGTACTGCCAGATAACATTCTCAGAGGTTTGCTGATGGCCTTTGAAAATGCGGGGCTTTGGGATGCCTTCGCCGAGCACGGCGGAGCCTTTCGAGCCGTGGATAATGTCGCCGAAGAAGCCCCAGCAGTTATCCATGTGCCGGCCCTGGGCGAGCATTCGCGTACCATCGGGAAAAGTGTATTCCACCGAATAGTGGTCAAATAACTGGTCGGGCTGGGTACGTACTTGTCGTCCGCCCTGACCCTGGGCTGATACCGGCCAGGCGTTCTTGCACCAGCAGCAGACGTCGATGTTGTGGATTAGCCAGTCGAGGATAAAGCTGCCGTTGAGCCAGGTGAAGCAGGAGTAGTTTCGGATCTGGTGTGTTAGCTCGCTCGTCCCGGGAGATTTTGGAGCGAGTCCCACCGGGCCATGCTCGCGATATGCCCAGCAGGTGATGATATTTCCGATGAGGCCTTGGTGCAGATGCCGGACGGCCTGTTCCAGCGGCTCGTAGTGCCGAGACATCAAGCCGCTGGCGATTTTGAGATTTTTCTTTTTGGCCTGCTCTCCGGCCTTGAGCACCCTGCGAATGCCCGGTGAATCGACGGCAAATGACTTTTCCATGAAGACGTGGCAGCCTTTAGCCACTGCGTATTCCAGGTGGATGGGGCGAAAAGCCGGAGGCGTGGCCAGGATAACGACTCCGCCCGGTGCGATGGCATCGATGGCCTTCTTGTAGGCATCCATGCCGAGCAGCCGCCTGTCCCGGGGGACGTCCAACTGCCGGGGGAATCGCTTGGAGAGACTCTTGAAGCTGGTCTGCAAGCGATTGTCGAAGACATCCGCCATCGCGAGAAGTTTAGTCGGCCCCTTGGTCGAGAGGGCGTTGACTGCAGCGCCGGTTCCGCGTCCGCCGCACCCGACCAGAGCTATCCTGATAGTGTTCTGCTCGGCAGAATAGGCCCGCGTGCCAATGGCGCCAGCGAGCGCCGCGCCAGCTAAAGCGCCGGAGGTTTGCCTGAGAAACTCACGGCGGGAGGTTGAAGGTTTCCGAGTCTTGCTTTGTGCATTCATAATGAACCCCTTTCTTTTTTCCGATGACCGGTAGTCATGCAGGATGGCTTTGAAGCCATGCATCCTCCTTCGCGGGAGGTATCATATGCTGACATACATATAAGTCACCCTTCTGGTCCTATATACTGTCCCAATGCCGATTCAGATACATGCCGGCTTCGTTGTATCTACGATACGATGACGTGAGCTAATATTCAACATATTTTATAAATAATCACTCACTTATCAGTCTCGTGAATAGCACAGCGTTCAGCGTATAGCGTACAGCGTTTAGCGAGTCGTGAAAGAAATCAAAAATTGTGGTGGCCTGCTGCGCGAACAGGATAATGCATATAGTCCTTTTGATTAGTCAAAAGGACTATGAGCTTTGATGAAATACGATGGGTTATAATTCGAAGTTGGGTGGTGTTAAGCACAGATACCCGCCCATTCGGCTGCCCCTTCGACCCATTCGGCTACGTCTTCGACCCATTCGGCTGCGCCTTCGACCCATTCGACTGCGCCTTCGACCCATTCGGCTACCCCTTCGACTCATTCGGCTACGCACCTTGGGCACAAGCTCAGGGCAAGCTACGCTCCCCCCTTCGCTAAAGCTACGGAGGGCAGGCAGGGCTACGGCTAATTCAGGGCAAGCTTTTTTCGCTCAGGGCTTCGGCTAATTCAGGGTAAACACTGTCGAAGGATCCAAAATCTCAGCTAACGACGGGTATCAGCGGCGAGGCTTTGATGCGCCGGTGCGTTTTAGCCTTTGTTTCGGCAGGTTATTTCTGTTCGTCGGCTGGTTTTGGCTGAGGGAAAACGGTCTTGTGGAGCTCGTAGATGCGGCGAAGCTCCTTGATTGGCTCGGGGTTATCATCAACACGGATGTCACGGTAACGGTCGTTGAAGCCGCCGTATCCCCAACCCTCGCGGACGACGAATAGTGCAGCCGACTGTCTGCCGCGTTTGTCACCGCCGGCGGCCTGACCTGCATCGAGAGCGGTTATCAGGCGTGCGCCCAGTTCGCCTTCTGCTTTCTCGAATGCCTCGGCCATTGCATCGACCACCTCCGGGCCTGTCAGGATGTTGCCCTGTACGGTGTAGTTTTTACCTGTGCGGCCACCGGCCCAAGCATTGCATTTGTTGCCGGTGAAGGTTGCGGGCCGGCCATCGGCATCGACAATGCCTACCTGACGCCTTGGAGCCGAAGAGTCGCCGGCTGTAAGTTTCTCGATAACTTCTTTGGGGCTGAGGCCCTTGGCGAGGTACTTTAGGCCGAGCGGGCCATACTTTGTGTTGGCGTAGGACTGGGTGGCGATGGCCCCGACACCGGCCTTGGCCCACGGCACAACGGCGCCAACTGCGATGAACTTGGATTGCACTGCAATGCCCAGCTCCTTTGTATTCGGGTCAAATCCGACAATCGAGAACGTCGCCACCGGTGGAAGAGACTCCACTGGGAGGGCGTGGGTTGTCGGTGTGTCATTGGCCTTCGGTTCCCGGGATGTATTGCCGGCCAGTGCGGCCAGCACACAAATCGAAACGACAAAACATTTGAAGATTTTTGTAGATTGCATAGTCTTTCTCTCAGGACTTGTAAATAAATTATCTTCCATTTTTGGCTGGCTGCGGCTTCGGCTGGCGGCCTCAGCAAAACTCGGACTACCAACCAGTAGTCCTGCGTTTTGCTTCCTTGCCAGCCTTGTCCTCGCTCAGCCAAAAACGAAACCTAATTTCTTTACCAGTCCTTACTTTCCGTGTTTATCCATATAATCCAGGGCCAGATAAGATAACGCTCTGATGCCGAGCTTGAAACTGCTTTCATCGATATAGAAATCCGGAGTATGGTGCGGTGCAGCGGCTTCAACTGTTTTGCCTTTCGGCATTCCACCTAAGAAAAAATACAGGCCTGGAATCTTCTGCTGGAAAAATGAGAAATCCTCAGCGCCCGTTATCGCCTTGATGAGCTTTACATTTTCCTCGCCTGCGGCTTCCTGCAGCGAAGGCAGCATCATGGCAGTAAGCTCAGGGTCGTTGTACGTTACCGGATAGCCCTTGCTAATCTGAACATCTGCAATCGCCCCCGCACTTTCGGCTATCTTTGTTGCGGTCAGTCGAATCTTTTCGTGAATCTTATCCTGCATATCCGTATTGAACGTCCGGATAGTACCTATCAACTCGACTTCTTCAGGTATAATATTGCTTCTTACTCCGCCGTGGATGCTCCCGATGGTTATCACGGCCGCTTCTTCGGTCAGCTCTGTCTGTCTGCTGATGATTGTCTGGAGCCCGATGATAATCTGCGCAGAGACAGTAATCGGGTCGATTCCTGTCCATGGCGTGGAGCCGTGCGTTTGCTTACCTTTGACTTTAATGCGAAGGCCATCTGCGGCGGCCATGATGCCCCGGGGACGATAGTTGATAGTGCCGGCTTCGACAAGTGACCAAATATGTAAACCGAAAATCACATCAACTTCAGGATTTTTCAGGACCCCTTCCTTGACCATTAGCTCAGCACCGCCTTCTTCACCCTGTGGGGCGCCTTCTTCGGCTGGCTGGAAAATAAACTTTACACTTCCGGCCAGGTCTTTTTTCATTGAAGAAAGAATCTCGGCAACACCCATTAAAATGGCAATGTGCGCATCGTGGCCGCAGGCGTGCATCACTCCAACATCGTGCCCATCGTATTTTGTGCGTACTTTGGAAGCAAACGGCACATCTACACGTTCGGTGACCGGCAGGGCGTCAATGTCCGCGCGAAGCCCAACCACCGGCCCTGGTTTGCCGCCTTTCAAAAGGGCAACGACACCAGTATGGGCAACGCCGGTTGTTACATCCAGCCCCAGATTTCTAAGGTGCTCTGCTATCTTTGAAGCCGTCTTGAATTCTCTGTTTGAAAGCTCCGGGAACTGATGAAAATGACGGCGCCATTCTATGACCTTCGACTCAATCAAATCCGCTGAGATATCGACCTGTTTCTTCAGCTTTCCATCGGCATACGCTGTTGTGAAACTTCCGACGATAAGTAAACACAATAAAATCCGCTTCATAGTGTCATTCTCCTTCTTCTTTGAGTTGTGGCCTTAACAATTGATTATTATGACTACTACAGGAAATCTACACTGCATGAGGGGGATTTTCAAGGAAAAAGTACGGGAGAATGTGAGGCATGATGAGTAGTGAATAGTGGGTGGTAAATGGTGAAGCGTGAAGCGAATCTTTGAACACGTATTGCCGTATTTGTTCAACTACTGCTCTGGCGACTTGCGGTACCCGCCTCCAAGCGGTAGAATAGCCCTTCATGTCATACTTGCGAAAGCTCATGCTGCTTGTTTGTCTCTGTGTTTGGCTTGGTGAATACGAGCGAAGCACCGCTGCCGAGGAGTCATCGGGTCCCTATGCCCGGCAGGTCGCAGAGCAGACGGCCAAGCTGCACTCGCACTCGGAACACACGCGCGCCGGTGCCGCCGAGGCGTTGGGATTTCTCAGGGCCTACGACGCCGAGGAATCGCTGATTGAGCGGCTGTTCGACAAATCGGCGTATGTACGCCGCCAGGTGGCAATGGCGCTCGCATGGTGCGGCAGTCGCAAAGCAATCGCACCCCTGCTGGACGCTCTCGAAGATGCGGATGCAGTTACCAGGCAGGCGACGCACGTTGCGCTGACCAACCTCACCGGTATGGAATTTCCGTTCGATACGATGGCGCCGTCGCCAAAGCGCACGGCCCAGATTAGCGTATGGCGCGACTGGTGGGAAACAGTCCCATCGAACCAGCCGCCGGCAGAAGTGCTCCAGCTCCTCGAAGGCTGGAAACACCGGCCGCATGGCGGGTCGGTGACGGCGTCCTCGACTTACAGGGGACCGCCCGACGTACTGACCGACGGTCTTCTCGGGCCGGGATTCTGGCAGACCAAGAACGTTCCCTTCCCGCAGTGGTGCACCATCGACCTGGGCCGGCCCCAGCAGATTTCTCTGGTTACCATCCACCAGTACGGCCCGCGTTTTGTGTTGACCGACTACGAGCTTGCTACCAGCTTAGACAACAAAACCTTCGTGGTCGTCGAGAGAAAAAAGGGAAGAACGCCTGTCACGCTGGCAACCACGTTTTCGCCGCGTCTCGTCCGGTACGTCCGCATCACCAGCTACGGCTCGGTCAATCCGACCTATCCCACGACATTCTTTGAAATCCAGGTCGGCGGTGGCACCGGTAGTGAGACTCCCCCCATCGACTCCGTCATATGGAAGTGCGAGCGTGGCCTTCGTGCTTTGGGCACACTGGGAGGTTCTGGCGCGACGGAGGCAATCCTGCGATGTTTGGGGCCGATTCCCCCGTCAGGCGGTGAGTATCGTCCGATGGCTCGTGCGGGCATCCGATCTCTGGGACGATTGCAGGACGAGGCCGGGTTCTCATACCTGCTGGAACTGCTCGATAACACTTATTGGGCGCGCTACGCCGCCGATGCGTTGGGTGATTTCGATGATAGGCTCGCCGTTCCGGCTCTGTTTGCAGCGTATCGCAAATACGGCAAAAAGTTGGACGGCAGCGATCCCTGCGATCTTCCGCGGGACGACAAGATGGGTTTCCCTTCCGAAGATAGGATGCTCGAAACCCCCTACCACATAGCCTTTTCGCTGTGCCGTTTGCTTGGGGACTCTCCATCCGAGCGGGCCGCTCTGCGGGAGATAGCTCCTTTGATAATGGCGAACCTGCCGGGCGACCACGACACGTTTCTGCTGTACGAACCTGAAGTAGGCCACCTATTGACACGGCATCTGCTGGAGCTATCGGGCTTGCGCCGGCAAGCGTGCGAGCATGCCTTCGAACTGCTGGGGCAACCTCGACGAGTCCCAAAAGCGCGCCAGGCTCGGCAATGGCCTCAATTCTATGCCGGCCGGATGGCGACCTGGCTGCCTGCGGTTTGCACTGAAAAGGAAGATATACCGCGGCTGCTCGCTCTGCTGAGGCACGAAGATGGCTGGGTGCGACTGAACGCAGCCAAAACACTCGCGTGGCTCGGTGACAAACGTGCCATCGAGCCGATTGCGGAGATACTGGCACAAGCGAAGGCCGAAGCCGAATACGGCTACAGCGGGACCTTCAAGGACGAGGAATACGCCGACCCGGCGCCGCGCTGGCGGCAAGGCCTCATACGTGCTCTTGGACTGCTTGGTGCCCACCAACACACAGACCTCATCGTTCAGATACTTGAGGATGAAGGCTCTGTTTTGGAAGTCCGGCACGCCGCAGCCGAAGCGCTGGCGGATATGGGCAACGAGACGGCGAGACTCGCTTTGAAGCGAGCGGCGCGAAATCATCCGTTCCACAGCACGCGTCTTGTGGCAAGAGATGCCCTGCGCATTCTCGAAGGGCCTTCGGACGAGATGGGCACCGGGCCATATTACAAACCCGTTGTGGTACCTGAAAGTGCATCCGGCGATTCGGGATTCGAGGCCATTGTCTTTATCAAAGGCGACAACAGCATCCCGAACACGATAGGCACGGTCGAACAGGCTGATCGCTGGCGGCAGACATACGTGGTAACCGATTCAGGTCCGGCCTACCGGCCCGGACGAAACCTTTACGTTCTGCGCCCGCCTCGACCCGACGGCACGGTAACACCGCTGACTCGCTTTGGAGACGGTTATGTCGCCGAGCCTGAACTCTCCTGGGACGGCAAATATGTGATATTTACTTATCGCGGCCAGGAAGATCCGTGGTGGCATATCTATCGCATCAACGTGGATGGCTCGGAGCTTGAACAGCTTACCTATGGACCCTATCACGACGTCGGGCCGGCTTACCTGCCGGACGGTCGAATCGTTTTTACATCGAGTCGTTCCGGCATCCGCGATGAGTATCACGGCTATCCCTGCGCTTCCCTGCACGTGATGAATCCCGACGGCACGGATATTCACCTGATTGCCACGAACATCGGCCGGGACAATGAACCGGCGGTCCTGCTCGACGGACGAGTTGTGTTCAGCCGCCTGGAAGTCTTCTATTCTCGCAACAAGACCGAATTGACACTTCACGCCGTCAATCCCGACGGGACGCGGGACATGGTGCTTTACGGCCCAGAGCGGCGGGTGTTCTGGCGCGACTTCGATCACGGCCCCCGGACTCCGGCGGACGGGCAGGAAGCCCCACTGACGCATCGCGTTCTGCGGATGACTCAACCCCAGCCGATGCCCGACGGCCGGCACATAGTGGTGGTAACACAGGGAGGATTGACGCTGGTAGGTCCGAGCCGCTACGCGGAGCAAATTATCACACCCGACAACAAGACTCGCTCCTACACTACTCCGTTTCCCCTGCCTGACGGGCGGATACTGTGCGCTTCCACGCTTAAGACACCAGACCGCACGAAGGTCGATCTGGGCATCTACGTGTACGACCCACAGAGTAAGAAGCTGACACTGCTCTACAACGATCCTTCCGCCGCCGATTTCGAGGCCCGCCCGATAGCCGCGCGTGCTCGCCCGCCAATTTTGGTTAGCAAGGAGCGGCATCAGGGATATAGCGGTCACTTCGTGTGTGCCTCGGTCTATACGTCTCAGGAGAAGGATGTTGCCGCGCGAGGCCGGTTGATCCGGTTGGTGGAGGGCGTGCCTGTTGTGGCCCGCCACAGTACGCAGACCAATCTACACGAAGTCTGGAAGAACCACGGCGGGACATTCGCCCGGGTGCTCGGCACGGCACCGCTCGCCCCCGACGGGTCGTTCTTCGTCGAAGTGCCCGCCGACAGGCTGCTTCACTTCCAGGTACTCGACAGCAACCGTCGCGTGCTCGGCAACCAGTTGACGTGGATTTATACCCGAGCCGATGAGACCAAGTCCTGTGTGGGCTGTCACGAAATCCCGAATACCGCTCCGTCGAATAATCGACCGCTTGCGATGCGTCTGGGTCCCCTCAAGTTCCTGCCCAGGGGCGATGAGTTCAGATACCGCGCCAAGGCCTGGTTCAAAGGCTCCCTGCCGCCTGAGATCGAGCAGCGTGCTCGGACCGTTCGGGCCGTAAATCTCCTTGCACGGTAGTCAGATTGAAAAACCCTGAACGGTTACTCATTTTTTTTGTCCGTGGATTGGCTATTTCGGTTACGTCTAAAAATATGGGTGTATCTGGTTCGATGTAGCCCCATTTTACAAGCATACGGAGACCTTTTCATTACTACAGGCTAAAACGGGTAATCGCGTACCATTTTTTTGTTGACTTTGAGGATTCCGTTTATTAGTATAATGGTAACAGTTCTCGTATGTGCAGATGGGTATCTGAGGAGTAGAGAAACTGTGTTCCCAAACCATAAATGTGCCTGCCGCTGCTTCGAGAACATCCCAAAGGTGTTGCCCGTGAAGAGAGGAAGATAAAATGAGCGTGAATAACACAAACAAAAGCTGGCTGACCGGATGTCAGAAGTCAGAAATCAGATGTCGGAAGTCAGAAATTTGTCATTTGTTTTCTGTCCTCTGTCTTCTGTCTTCTGTCTTCTGTCTGTGCGTGGCTGCTGTGCAGGTTATGGCTGCCGGAACATCGACCCATTCGACAGGCTCAGGGTCGTCCAGAGCAAGCGAAGCGCGTCGAAGGACGAGAGCAAAACTCTCTTCTGCAGAAAAGGACCTCGCAGTCCCGACTGACCGAGAACAGAGGCGGTTGGCTCGTGTCAGCTCTGCCGCAGGCAAACAAAAGTACGTGTCGGGTGAGGTTATTGTTAAGCTAAAGGCCGGCCAATCAAGTGGAATTTCCCTTTTTTCCGGGCCCTACCCTACAACAGTGGCCAGACACAAAACTATCCTCCTTCGTCTTCAAACTGAATATGGACTGTACTCAGAAACTTCTCCGGTGTTCAAGGGCGTCCACAAGCGGCTGGAAAATCAGAATACACCCCAAAGTCAGAAACTGGGCCGGTTCAGTATCGCATCCGCAGGAGGAACGACGGCGCCCGCGCAGCGTTTGAGGAACGCCGAGTTGTCTCGGTTCTACCTTTTGAGAACCGCCGAAGATGTCCGTACCATCTGTGCCCAGCTCAAAAAGGATCCCGAGGTGGAGTATGCCCAGCCCAACTACATCTATCACTCCTGCGTTGACCCCAATGACCCGGAGTTTCCCGACCAGTATGCCCATCAACTGATCCAAATGTCCGACGCCTGGGACATCTCAACCGGTAGTCACGATGTCGTGGTCGCCGTGCTGGATACCGGTGTTGATGTGAATCATCCCGACCTGAAAGACAATATCTGGGTTAACAAGGACGAGATTCCCAATAACGGTGTGGATGACGATGAGAACGGCTATATCGATGACATCCACGGGTGGAACTTTGGGGATGACAACAATGATGTTACTCCGGAAGGCATCGACTGGTGGGGCATTAACGGTCACGGCACACAGGTTTCCGGGGTGATTGCCGCGGTGGGCAATAACGGTGAAGGGGTTTCCGGCATCAACTGGCACTGCAGCATAATGGCCTTGCGGTTGAGTCTTGAGTTCACCTCTGCCGAGGTGGCTGCGGCCCTGGATTATGCAGCGGCTAATGGCGCCCATGTCTTGAACATGAGTTTTGGTGCCGACGAATTCGGCCCTGATGGTGATCCAATCGTCAAGGAAGCGATTGACAACGCCTTTGCTCAGGGCGTTCTGCTCTCAGCCAGCGCCGGCAACGACGACACGACCAAACCGAACTATCCGGCAGCCTATTACAATGTCATGGCGGTTGCCTCCACGAATGGCGAAGACATCAAGACCGGTCATAGCAGTTTCGGAACCTGGGTGGATATCACCGCACCGGGCACGGACATTGTTACAACCGATTTGAACGGCAAATATATTGCCACCGCGGGAACTTCATTCTCCTCTCCCTATGTAGCAGCCGTAGGGGCGTTGGTGCTGGCGCATCGGCCGGAACTAACACATGTGGAGGTCAGAGCCATCTTAGAAAACACTACTGACCCTGTGTACTACGGGAATATCGATCCCATTCAGGGCTACATCGGAACAGGACGTGTCAACGCCTATCAAGCCCTTATAGCGGCAGACCAAAGGCATCCCTTAGGTGAGATCGTCGAGCCAAGACAGGAACAGATATTTGCGCCGGATGTCAACAGCATTCCCATGGTTCTGTTTGTCCATGGGGACTCCTATCGGTTGGAGTACACGCAATACGGAAACAACGACTGGATATTGATCGACGAAAACAGTGCCCCTATAGATCCCAACGGTCTTGTCCATTTGTCATTTACCAATCCCGGCGCGGGCGTATTCGAATTGCGCCTTAGCGTTACTACGGAGGGGTCCACGCACATCGACCGCAAGACATTTGGCTTGAAATTTGCATCCAGCCAGGCCCCCTGGCCGATGCAGGAGGAAGGCGAAGATGCAGACGAGTGGTACTTAGGCAGCCCGTTATGCCTCGACGTAGATGGGGACGGACGAAACGAGATAGTCGAGGCGTCGGTCACATGGAGCGACTTCAATTACGAAGGGGCAATAACCATCTGGAAAGACGATGGAACACCCCTTCCCGGTTGGCCCAAAGCCCTCGGTTTTGGCCTTCTGGATTCGATGATTGCCTCAGGCATGGCGGTGGGAGACATCGACGGTGACGGCGACTACGAAATAATTGTAGTGGACGACTACAATGTCATGGCTACTGCCCTGCATGTTGAGACCGGCAAGGTGGTAGATGGCGATTGGCCTGTGGAGGTCGGCAGTTACTGGTACGCCTACATTGTCGGCAACCCCATCCTTGCGGACCTTGACGGTGACGGCGACAGCGAAATTATCATCGCCCTTGATGCAGAATCCAGAGAAAGTGACGGTTTGTTTGCCATCCAGGGCGACGGGACGTTTCTGTGGCAGCGGCGGTACACCTCAGAGGGTCCCATGAGCGTTGCAGATTTTGACGGGGATGGAGACGTGGAGATTGCCCTGTGCGGATATGGTCCCGGTATTACTCGTATCTATACCTTCATTCTGGACCACAATGGCCAGCAAATCAAGAGATGGCGAGGGGGAAGTAAGAAGGGAACGGTCATCGCCGACCTGGACGCCGATGGGGAGCTGGAACTCGTCTTCTGTACTGAGGACAGCGTGATGGCAGTCCATATTGACGGCAGCACGGTCTGGAAAACCATGGTTGGTGACCTGTTAGGCGAGGATGGTGCACTGAGTATCGGAGACATCGACGGTGACGGATTCAGTGAAGTCTATGTCAGCAGCTACGTCGAAGCCGACGGGTTTACATTCAGTCTCGTGCATGCCTTCGACCATCAGGGCCGGGAATTGTCCGATGCTGGATTTCCCAAGACGGTCATGGGCAATGCGTCATCCAGTCCTCCTTTGATAGGCGATATTGATGGTGACGGACAGAAGGAACTGGTGGTGGGTGCGACCGGCGCACCGATCATGGCCTGGGAGTCAGATGGCTCAGTTACGCTGGGATTTCCAATGCTGGGTCTGTCTACTGACGTTTACACCTCCCTCGTGCTTGAGGACCTCGATAAGGACGGTGATATTGAGATGATGTTCAACGGCGATGATTATCAATTCCACGTCATTGACCTGCCTGGCTCGTACGACCCCGAGATGATCGACTGGGGTATGGCGAGGCATGACCCCCAAAACTCTGGATGGGCCTCAAAGATACCTCAACTGGACCCCATAGACGCACCGGATGAGATCAGGCCCGGAGAAAGGCTCGAATTAACATTGAGCGCCTATAATCCAATGAACGTTCCCCTTGACTTCTTTGTGGGCAATTTACCCGAAGGGGCCTATTATGACGCGGACACCCTGACAGTTTTCTGGAAACCAGCCGTTGACCAGAGTTTTCACACTTATACCTTCTCTTTCCTGGTAACAGACGGTATCCGGCAGACCAGCCAAAGCGTATCGGTTACAGTGGTGCCGGATGCCATCTACTACGCCAACATGGATACGGATCCCGGATGGCAGCTCGACGAAGGATGGGCATGGGGAGTTCCAACGGGGCAAGGCTCATGGAACGGTGACCCAAATAGCGGCTATACCGGCGAGAACGTCATCGGATATAAGCTCGACGGTGACTATGACGATAATCTGACGGATACACGGTATGCCACTACCGGGGCCATTAATTGTGAAGGATATGAGAACATCAGGCTGAGTTTCCGGCGGTGGCTTGGGGTTGAATCTCCTTATGACTATGCCGATGTGCAAGTATCGAATGACGGGAGCAATTGGGTGGATATATGGACAGTGGGCTATTCTCATGTCTCGGATGAGGCCTGGCGATTCGTGGAGTATGTGGTTCCCTCGTCAGTTGCGGATGGACAGCCGACGGTTTACTTCCGCTGGGGAATCGGCCCGACAGATGATTCAGTGACCTATCCCGGCTGGAACATAGATGACGTCCAGGTTACAGGTGATCGCATCCAAGGCGGTTGATTCCACCAAAAGACGGCGGATCTACGATATTGAACGTTGCCCTTGTGTAAAGGCGAAATTTTTATTGGCACAAACCGAGCCGATTTGGTAGAATCTTATAGTTTAGGCGGCCCCTGTGTTCTTTGCAAGAGGGCTATAAATGCGAACGACCAATCCCAAAACTTATCTGCTGATGTCAGTATTATTAGTGGGGGCGCTGTGCATATCTGCTGTAGGAAAAACTATCTACGTTGATGACGATGGTCCTGCGGATTTCAATAACATTCAGGCGGCCATTGACGATTCTAATGATGGCGATAGCATCATTGTCCAGCCGGGATTATACAAAGAATTCGTCAAGTTTCATGGCAAAAACATCACTTTGACAAGCACCAATCCCGGCGACTTCAATGTCGTCGCGGCGACAATCATTGATTACGGTGCGGGATTTGTTGGGACCGAAGAACCAAACTGTACGCTTACAGGTTTTAAAATTAACGGCTGGATCAGCGGCGTTGACTACATAATTGACCCCACAGGTGAGAATCATACAAATGCTACGATTAGTTACTGTTTACTTCAGGGTAACAGGGTTTCCAGAGGTACAGTAATTCGAGCGTGTGATGGGACAATCATCAACTGCGTGGTAGTCGATAATTGGCCTAACAGCGATTGGATAGGCCCGGCAATTAGTGAATGTCACGGATTAATCAAAAACTGCATTGTTGCGCATAACTTTGAAACCGGTATATGGGTTTCGCAGGGGTTCACAACCACAATAGAAAATTGCATAATTTACTACAATCCGATGGGGATTTGGGTGGATGGAACCGTAAATATTCTATACACCGATGTGGACGGTGGAATTTTTGGCGGAGGTAATGTGAATTGGGGTACGGGTAATATTGATGCGGACCCGTGCTTTGTTCGAGTTGGAGACTGGTTCGGAGAATTGAAGGGTGATTATCATCTGAAATCTCAGGCGGGCCGATGGGATGCGAACGAGAGACGATGGACGAAAGACGAGGTGACGAGTCCGTGTATTGATGCGGGGGATATGGCAAGTCCCATCGGTTTTGAACCATTTCCAAATGGCGGTATTATTAATATGGGGGCTTATGGCGGCACTGCCGAAGCAAGCAAATCATACTTTGGCCAGCCCGTCTGCGAAACGATTGTTGCAGGAGACATAAACGGTGACTGTAAGGTGGATTTCAAAGATTTCGCTATTATGGCAGCGCACTGGCTGGAAAAGAGATGACTTTTCAATTGATTCCGCCGTAGGCGGATCTACGATATTGATTAATTTGAGATTCCTCGACTGCGCTCGGAATGGGCACGAGGAATATATAATATGGAATACCGAAGTAAAAAAGGTTGTATTATGAAAAGAACTACTGCGGTTTTGTTAGTGCTTGTGCTGGCCGTTGCGGCGTTAGGAAATCAGAGGGTGCCGAAAGTAGAGTTTATAAAAGGCAAAAACAGAATTGATGTGATGGTTGGTGGAAAGCACTTTACGAGTTATATTTATGGAAACGAACTAACCAAGCCGATGCTGGTTCCGCTGCGCAGCCCTTCGGGAATTGTAGTAACCCGCAGAGAGCCGTTGGTTGAAATGAAGGGCGGCAGTAACGACCATTCGCATCACGTTGGTATTTTCTTTGCCGTTGACAAGGTCAATGGAACCAACTTTTGGAATAACACTTCGCCGCCCCCGCAGATCAAACACATAAAAACAACGGAAGTGGCCGGTGGGACAGGCAAAGGGAGACTTTCAACTATCATACATTGGACAGACCAGGACGGTAAGGTATTGCTGGAAGAAAACAGGAGTATGGTCTTTCTGGCAGGTGAGGATGAATATGCCATTGATTTTAGAATTGACCTTACGGCCAGAGAAATAGAGGTGGTGTTTGATGATATCGAAGAGGGTGTGTTTGCGATTAGGGTTGCTGACTGTTTGAGAGAGGGTGAGGCGAAATTGAAACTGCGGGAGGGACAGCCATTACCGAAAGAATCAGTTTCCGGGACCGGCAGGTACTTCAGCTCCAATGGTGATGAAACGGCGAAAAATGTGTGGGGTAAGCGTGCGAGATGGGTCGCTTTGCAGGGAATAAGAGAAGGAAAAGTGGTTGGCGTGGCTATTCTTAACCATCCGGCGAGTATCAACTATCCCACTTATTGGCATGTGAGAAATTACGGTCTGTTTTCCGCTAATCCGTTGGGACAGGGTGATTTTCAAAGGCAAAGCAAATATAAGAAAAATCCTGTACAGCCGCTTCGGCTTACGCTTAAACCGGGCGAAAGGGCGCATTTCAGGTTCCTCGTGATTGTTTACGAAGGGTTGAGAAACAAAGAGCAAATGGAGGAACGATTCAGGGAATTTGTGGAATAATAAATCGAAACTTAAACCAATAACGGTGGCCCATCTCAGGAGGCTGAACAGTTCTTTTCAATACAAGGATTATTAAGGGAGATTGATTATGAAGGGTGTTACACGTCGAGATTTTGTGAAGAGTTCGTTGGCTGCTGGTGCCGTGTTGGCAGTGCCGTTTTCACGAGTACGAGGGGCGAACGATGATATTCGTGTGGCCGTGGTGGGGATTAACGGGCGAGGTAGTGGACTCATCGGCAGTTTCCATAATACTCCGGGAGTGCGGGTGGCGGCGCTGTGCGATGTGGATGGGAATGCTTTAGACCGCGAAGTTAAGAGATTCAAAGACCGTAATGAAAAGGTTGACGGCTACAACGACTACCGGCGGATGCTCGAAGACAAGTCGCTGGATGTAGTCTGCATTGCCACGCCGGACCATTGGCACGTTCCTCTGGCAGCGTTCTCGGTTATTGCAGGTAAAGATGTGTATGTCGAGAAGCCGCTGAGCCACACGATATCCGAGGGACGTTTGCTTGTGAATTTGGCCCGCAAGCATGGCAGGATTGTTCAGCATGGCACCCAGTCCCGCAGTTCGGAGGGCCTGATGGATGCCGTCGAGTATATGCAGTCGGGTAAGCTCGGCAAGATACGGATGGCCAAGGCGATCAACAGCCAGTTGCGTGGCCCGATTGGTAGAGTGCCCGACAGCGAAGCACCGGCACATGTTAACTATGACGTTTGGTTAGGGCCGGCACCCAAGCGTCCTTTCAATCGCAACCGGTTCCATTATAAGTGGCACTGGTTCTGGGACTATGGAACGGGCGACATTGGCAATGACGGCATACACCAAATCGACATCGCACGGTGGGGCCTGGGTGTTAAACTACCTAAGGCTGTTTCCTGCAGCGGCGGGCAGTTGTTCTACAACGACGACCACGAGACGCCGGACACGCAGGTCGCCACGTTTGAATACGACGATGTGTATTTGATGTACGAGATGCGGCTGTGGACTCCATATCCACTCGAGGGTCATGACAACGGCAATATTTTTTACGGCGACAATGGGACGGTGTCTATCGGCAGGAGAGGTTGGCAGGTAACCTTCAAGAACGGCAAAAAGGGGCCGGGCGGCCCGCGCGGTAGTGATTCGCATACATCGAATTTCATCAAGGCGGTGCGCAGCCGCAAGGTCAGTGACTTGAACGCCGACGTCGAGGTTGGACATTACTCTGCGGCGCTCTGCCACATGGCTAATATCTCAATGCGGGTTGGTCGGCGACTCAAATTCGATGCCGAGCGGGAACGATTCATCGACGATGCCCAGGCGAATACATATCTGACGAAACAGTACCGCAAAGGCTACGAGCTGCCAACGCTGTGAACCAGACAACTCCGCTTCGCTGCGCTCGGAATGACGGAACGCAATATCGAATGCCGAATATCGAATAAGGAATATCGAATTGTGAAGTTTGGAGTGGCGCATCTGGAATTGCGTCGTCGTACCGACGACGGCTAAACGGCCTTCAATAAATTGGGGTGAAAAGAAATCCCCAGTACAGGCCTGGGGGCTAAACAAACCCTATATTTGCGTAAATAAAAGGTTGCAAATTCCGCTGATTGGCTTTATATTTATCGATTCTGCCTGCACCTGTCGGTAACGCAGGCACAGGTGTTTACTTTTTGAAAGGATTGATAAATGAAATACGATGTAGCTGATTTGTCATTGGCGGCGGGGGGTAAGAAACGTATTCTCTGGGCAGATAATGATATGCCTGTCCTGGCGGCAATACGCGGGCGGTTTGCAAAGAGCAAGCCGTTGAAAGGTATGAATGTATCGGCGTGTTTGCATGTAACCGCGGAGACAGCGAATCTGGCCCGTACGCTCAAGGCCGGCGGGGCAAATGTTGCTTTATGTGCATCGAATCCACTCAGTACGCAGGATGATGTAGCGGCTTCGTTAGTGAAGGATTTTAAGATAGCGACTTTTTCCATCTGCGGCGAGAATCGGGCCACGTACTACAAACATATTAACGCGGCAATCGACCATAAGCCCGTTATTACACTTGATGATGGTGCTGATTTGGTGAACGAATTACATACTCGCAGAAAAAAAGATGCCCACCGGATTATTGCGGGTATGGAAGAGACCACTACGGGAGTTATTCGTCTGCGGGCTTTGGCGAATGAAGGCAAGTTAAAGTTTCCGGTCATTGCCGTCAATGACGCTGCGACCAAACAACTGTTCGATAATCGCTACGGCACGGGACAATCGACGGTTGACGGTATCATTCGCGCTACTGATTTTCTGATGGCCGGCAAGAAGGTTGTTGTGGCAGGATACGGCTGGTGCGGGCGCGGCCTTGCCATGCGGGCCAGGGGGATGGGGGCAATCGTTATCGTTACGGAAATTGACGCGATCAAGGCCCTTGAAGCGGCTATGGACGGGTTTGAAGTTATGCCGATGGCGAAGGCGGCAAAAGTGGGTGAGCTGTTCGTAACGCTTACGGGTAATAAAAGTGTCATACGGGCTGAGCACTTCCGCGTAATGAAGGACAGAGCGGTTGTCGCCAACAGCGGACATTTCAACGTGGAGATAGATATACCGGCCCTGAAACGGCTCAGCAAAAAGGTAATCCGTAATGTGCGCAACTACGTTGATGAATATGTCCTGAGAAATAACAAGCGGATTTATCTTCTGGCTGAGGGACGGCTAATTAATCTTGCGGCCGCTGAGGGTCATCCTGCGAGCGTGATGGATATGAGTTTTGCGACGCAGGCGTTACAGGCTGAATACGTGGTAAAAAAACGAGGTAAGCTTTCTGTTGCCGTGCACGATGTCCCGATGGAGATAGAGTGGCAGGTAAGCAGGTTCAAACTAAAGTCAATGTCGATCGGCATAGACAAACTTACAGCCGAGCAGGTCGCTTACCTTGCCAGCAGCGGTGAAGGGACGTAAGATTGACTATTTTCTATTTTCTATTGACTATTGAAAAGAAAATCGGCACTCAAATTCAATAGAAAATAATCAATAATCAATAGTCAATAGGTAGGCTTATGGATAATAAAGAGACAGAGAAGACGCCGATAGCGGTCTCGAAGTCTTTTATGGCAGTTGGCCCCACGCTGCACTACAGCCATAAGAATGTTCAGCGGTGCTGGCTTCTTGCTGTTGTGGCTTTTGGTGTGAGTTGTTTTTTCTGGTCGAAGATAGCAACAGGCTCATTTTGGCCGTTCGACATTCAGGCGGCAGCAAAACCGGAATTCTGGCATTTGGGCCAGACAATCATAAGCGGAGTGAGCATATTCGAGTACCCCTGGCAGATTGTTGTTTTAGGACTGCTTATGGGTATTTTGTCAATTGTTCCTGTGTTGATATCACAGCTTATGAGTTTCGGTTACAGTTTTCCTTTGATATTGGCGGTGTTTTTTTTAGCCGATTTGCCTGGTTTTGCGATTTGTCTATTGGTCAGTTGTATTGCGGTGGCGTGCCGGCCTCTTCGTTTTCGCTCGCGTTTTGTTGCGATAGCATTGTGCACGGCTCCACAGCTTCTTTACTGGGCATACTTCGGTGGTGTCAGAGGTGTAGAACCTATTAAATGGGGCTTTTCCTTCGCGCCCTGGATTTTTGCGTGGCTTGATGGTTTGACCATAGCAGGGTTTGTTCTCGGCATAGGCCATTATACGCGTTATCGGCCGGGCCTGGTCTGGATATTCACTACCATTACACTCGTGTTGGCTGTTGGTGTGTTCGAAGTAACAATCGGCTTTGACGAATTAGACTATCAGCTTTATGTGGCTAAGAATAACCCGGAGCGCATTAGCGAATTTCACGACCACAGTATCACAGAAGCGCTGGACAGAACGACGAGAGACCCTGTTATCAAGAAATACCTGGAAGGTTTCTTTTACCCTGCCGAGGCAATAGCGCTGCGTGCGGAACTAAAAAGGGAAATCCAGATTAAGTTGAGTTACGACAGTTGGCCAAGCTGGTTTATAGTACCGGAAGAGTTAGAGTATCAGGCGAAAAAACAATGGCTGTTCGGACAGTACGATTTGTTTATAAGTAAGCGTCTCAACAGCCATCGGATGCCGATAGCGCTTTACTGCAAAGCGCTTCTGAGCGAATACAGCGCGGATATCAATGTGCTTGGGCAAGAAGAAGTTTTGCGTTTTTACAGCGATTATCCATACGAAAGGTCACGTGAGATATGGTATCGGCTGTACAGTAAATTCGGTGGGAGTCCGGAATCATTAGAGGCACGATGGCGGATCGCAAAACATTGGGCCGGTCAGGGTAAATTTGAGCAGGCAGACAAACTTCTTCGCCAGGCAGAAACCATGCTGGCCGTGGAATTGTCGAAGCTGCTCGAAAAAGAACAAACATCGGACGAGTCATTGTTCGGCCTGTTTCGTCTTCCGGCTGACTCGGTTATGACAGTACCGAAGCTGAACGAGCTGCAAAGAAGACTAAGTCAGTTGCGAATGCTTATAGGGCCTGAAAATCGAACAGACGAGGCAGGAGCAATTGAACGTCTGGCGGAGTTTGTTATGCTAAATCCGCACGCCTCTGATTATTCTCAGCGTCTCGACGGATTGTTAGAGCAAATAGAAGATAAAGACCGGCTTCGTGACAACATTCTGTTAGCCCAGGCAAAACTCCTCGCCGACGAGCAGCTCCGGGCCGAGAAATTAAGCGAGCTGCACAAGGAATTCGGCAAGACTGATGGTGGGATGTTAGCGTTGTACGAATTAGGTCTTTTGAAGATTGGTCTGTATCAGGGTGAGTCGAATTCGGAGCAGAAGAAAAAGTATTTAGCGGATGCCAGAGCAACTTTAGAGAGCTTCCTCAATTTGTATCCGGCCAGTTTCTGTGCTGAGCAAGTCAAAAAGAATCTGGATGGCCTGCCGAGTAATTGATGCTTGTTTTTGGTGGTCTTTTCGGATTATTGACCCTAAAACATCAGTAATCAGCCGTTTTAGGGGATTTGAGTTGACTTTTCTGTAGATTTTGTTAGTATAAAGATTGGCTGGAGGTATCTTCTTTGCGCTTTTTAGGCCTTTTTACTGCTGTGAGTTAAATGAGAATAATGACATTGGCGAAAGGTAAATCCAATTTGCCGTTGCAGGTGATGTGAGATGAAAAGCTATAATTCATCCTCTGACCGAGACACTCGGAAAATTCTGCTTGTCGGTGACGTCGGCAAAGCCTTTTTGGATGCCGGTGCCATTGCAAAGGAGCGCTGTGAAGTCTGCGCCAGTATGCTTGATGCGATTGATGCGGCAGCGAAGAATGACTTTGCAGGAATCGGCATTGTGATGTTCGGGATGTCAGCCAAATTAAGTTCGTCCCTGAGAGTGTTGCGAGATAGCTGCGATGCGAAAATTGTTCTTTTAGCACAGATGTACGAAGAGCCGATAGCGATACGACTGGTCGGCTCGGCCTGCAACGGGACAAGTGTGGCGGATGGTTATTTGATTTGTCCGGTCCAGCCGGACAGATTTTACGAATCCATTATGACTACCGAGGGCCGCAGTGCGGCTGAGGTCAGCCTCTCTGCGCCTGTCGATGCAACAATAGAAATGAAAATCAAACACCTTGAAAGATTGGCTACGGAGGATGATTTGACCGGTCTGAAGAACAGGAGATATATCTGGGAATTTTCCCGGCAGATTATAGAACGCGTCAGGAAAGAAAACGGACGGGTAACACTGCTTGTTTTTGATATTGATGACTTGAAACATTACAATGACCTTTACGGTCATTGTGCCGGTGACGAGGTTTTAAAACAGGCTGCTGTTTTGATGCGGCGCTGCTGCCGCGGCCATGACGTTGTCGGCAGGATTGGCGGTGACGAGTTTGCAGTTGTATTCTGGGATTCCACTTGGGGACGCCTACCTGGGGCACAGGTTACGGCGGAGCCGCAGGCTAAACCGGTTGGCGCACCCGCCGGGGGCGCCGAGAGGCGCTCGGCCAGAGCCGAACATCCTAAGGAAGCAATCTTTATAGCAAAGCGGTTCGTAAGAGAATTAGAGAAATCCGAATTGCCCGCACTTGCCGGATTAGGTCCGGAAGGTAAGGGGGTTCTGACGATAAGCGGCGGACTGGCAAGCTTTCCCCGAGACGGTTCGACAATTCAGGAGCTTTTTCAGCAGGCGGACAAGGCACTGCTGGAGGCCAAACGCAGCGGCAAAAACAGAATCTATCTGGTCGGTAAGCCTCAAAGCGACATCGCCGACATAGATTAAGAGCCTATCCGAATAACCGCCTCGTTATGAGGTCGAGCGAAAACTTGTCCGCCTATGGCGGAGTCTGCGCTTGTCAAGCGTCAACATGACCACTATGAATACGTGCCTATCCTTTTGAAAAACAAGCACTTATACCAGTAAGCTCCCTATTCGCATTTCAGGCTACTAAAAAAACACCTCATCTATATAACCAGATGCCAAAACCACAAATCCGTTACAATAATTCTCCGGAAAATGTGGAAAAATCTCACAATTTCCATAAAAACTGAGCGAGTGTCTGTAATGAGTGTGCTCAGTTCAAAACCAATCCAGCCAACTTTCTACGATTTGACCCTTTTTGAGGGTTAAAACAAGCTTTTTCACCTCGTTAGGTCGAATATATCACTAATGTCTCTTCGCCAATAGCCTTTTAATCGCAATCGTTAGCATCCAGAAATCGATGGATTCTTACAGGTTATTGCGATGTTTTACATACTATTTCGTAAAAAACACATTTCTTATTTTGTAATATCTCTTTTAACACTAAATCCTCTATATAGAATCCCTTAGTCCCTTAAAGATTTCTTGCAGGGTTGCTATGACTTCCTGCTTTTTACCATTCCGCATCAGTACAAGGTTAAGTTTTGTTCCCGCTGGCTGTTCCCAAAATCGACTAAGTGGCATGACGCTTGGATCTGTCCGCCATCCTGTTACGTCCAAGTCATCTATCTTTAGCAAAACATCACCATCGCGTATTCCTGCGCTGTAAGCAGGCCCGGGATCAACGACATGTGCGATTAAAGCATTGCTTTTTCTTATGTCATGCGGCACGAAAACAGCTCCTAATCTGTTATAATCATAATTCTCAGGAATTCTCGTAGAATCATTAGGTTTAATATAGATTTTTCCCGTTGCCCCATCAACAATCCAAGAGAAACACGATAAAGCATTTAGACCTAATATTGCATCAAGTCCTTCGTCAACTACTCCCTCTCCTGCTTCAACCCCCTTGCGAACTGGCACCTCAGTAAAAGTAAGCCCTCCAATGGTAAGCTTTTTCGCCCATGTTTCCTCGATAAGTAACAAACCTTTGCCCGGATAAAACAATGCCGAAAGAGTTGAGTCTTGATCGGATTGCTTGTCAATCCACGATTGCCACCTTTCCATGTTGAGGCTCACCCCTGCAGGAGAACCTGTATCGATCAGAATTGAGCCATGTTTTCTGCCCTTCTTTGGTACTTGCACAACAAGCAGGTTTAGATCTTTTCGAATATTTAGGCATAACCATTGTGAAGTATCTATATTTAGTGCATTGTGTATTTTAATCTTTTTTGATGCAGGGTGAATTTCTAAAATGTTCTGACTTATAACCCCCCACCCTATCACGCCATCTATTTCAGATTGTATATAGCTTGGAAGATCGACAATCCCGAAGTGAAGATACCATGTTACTTCTCAAAATGCTACCCGGCATTCCTCGGAGATGCCTATTTTAACCTTACCTGG
>JADFJC010000138.1 GCA_022566315.1 Planctomycetota bacterium | reverse complement strand
ACATCGCCGCTTAAAATCGAACCTAATGTAGTTCTTGGGTCGCCGGTAAGAAAACGCACCCAATCAATCGCAATACCAGTATTGACTATCACTCCATCGAGAAACAGTTGTGCTTTGTTAACGCCTCCCGATGTTTCAAGGCTTACATCATCTCCATTACTCTTATTGTCAGTGTAAGTGCCGTCTATAGTCCCAAACCACTTTAATGCGTATTTATACCGTTCATCTGTTAAATCAAGTGCCGAAATGTAAAGAGATTCTTTTTGAGTCTGGTAATCACGATTAAATTTTGTGGCAATTTCAACTGCCTGTTGAAGATTTATAACACCTGATTCCGGTACCATTTCTGCAAGTTCAACGTCATTTGGTGATGCCGGGTCATTATAATCACTGACGGTATAATTGGTTTTTTGGCCAAAGTCATCCTGCCACTTGTCGTCGATAATCTTATAAACCTCTTCATCGGCATCTGCCTTGTGGTGCTGAGGACTGCACGCACCTATAAAACCAAGGACAACAGCAATGCCGAGCAACCAGCATAACAACGTAACAGGTACTACTCTGCGAAGCACGAGCTGAAACTTGCAGAACATAAAATTCTTCTCCAACATATTTCCCACTTGCCTAAACCATACTTATTCAAATTTTGACCCATTATACGATAAGAAGTCAAAAAATAAAGATGAAAAACCAGTTCCGCCAAGTTCTCCCAATTTGGGATATTTCGTCGGAAGTTTCCCGCAGGTTCCGGTAAAATCTACACTTTCATCAATTTATACACCTTTAATAAAAATATCAGGCAATTCCATTTTAATTGTTAGTCGTTTACCATAAGAGTCAGACGCTCTTGCCTGGAAATATATTGCTAAAATCTCATAATCTTCACTACATAATGGCATCTAATTTTATTGCAAAAAGGGTCAATTAGATATAAACTAACAGCTAACTTCAATCTGGCGGCGTAGCCAAGAGGCCCAAGGCGACGGTTTGCAAAACCGTTATTCGCCGGTTCGAATCCGGCCGCCGCCTGTTCTTTCTTTTCTTCAACTATGAATTTTGCAAAATTGCAGGTTAGGCATACTTTGAAAGTAAATATCAAAAATAGCACTCTGGAACTTCTCGATGGCGATATTACCGAGATGCAGACCGACGCCATCGTCAATGCCGCCAATGCCCGATTGATTTTGGGCGGCGGCGTCGCAGGAGCAATCAGAACAAAAGGCGGCCCCAAAATCCAGGCCGAATGCGACAAAATAGGAGGCACCTTCGTAGGCGGTGCCGTGATAACAACCGCCGGAAATCTCAAAGCAAAACACGTAATTCACGCTGTTGGGCCTCGAATGGGCGAAGGAAACGAAAATGAAAAATTAAAAAATGCAACCCTGAACTCACTTAAATTAGCCGACGAAAATAATCTAAAAAGCATCTCCTTCCCGGCAATCAGCGCAGGCATCTTCGGCTTTCCTATCGAAAGCTGTGCCGAAATAATGCTCAAAACAACTATCGGTTATCTTAAAGGCCAAACCGGCCTGGAAAAGGTCGTCTTTTGTCTCTTCGGCAACGTTAGTTACAAGGTCTTCGCAAACCAGCTTAAGCAGGAAATCGCAGACTTGTCCTTGAATGGAGCGAAGGAATGAGGGCTGTGCTGCTAAACAAACATTCGCCAATCGAAGAAAAACCTCTAAAGTCTGCCGATTTACCAACGCCCATCCCAAATGACAATCAAATCCTCGTTAAGGTCTCGGTTTGCGGCCTCTGCCATACCGACCTCGATGAAATTGAGGGCAGACTAAAGCCAACCAAATACCCCATAGTGCTGGGCCACCAAATAGTCGGAACAGTAGCGGATAAGGGAAAAGCCGTAACCAAATTCAAAACCGATGAACGTGTCGGTATCACCTGGCTTTATTGGGCCTGTGGCAAATGCGATTTTTGTCAAGTGGGCAATGAGAATCTCTGTAATCATGCAAAATGGACAGGCAAAGACGCAGACGGCGGCTACGCAGAATATATGGTTATTTCTGAGGACTTTGCTTACCACATCCCTGAAAGATTTTCCGACTCCCAGGCGGCCCCGCTTTTATGCGCCGGCGTAATTGGTTATCGTGCCGTAACTCTATCCAACATCACGGACGGCCAAATCGTCGGCCTGTTTGGCTTCGGTGCTTCAGCCCACATCGTTATTCAGATAATCAGGTACAAATTCCCGAACAGTCCTGTTTTTGTCTTCACCAGAAGCGCCGAACACAGACAATTAGCCGAAAGTCTTGGCGCCGCCTGGACAGGCTCACCTGTAGAGAAACCGCCCGCGAAGATAAAACGGGCAATCGATTTCACGCCCGTTGGCCAGTCCATATCCAACGCCCTGCTGGTTATGGAAAAAGGCGGCAGACTAATTATAAATGCTATTCGCAAAACCACACCTGTTCCACAACTCGATTATGCCAAACACCTTTGGCTCGAAAAAGAAATAAAAAGTGTGGCCAACGTTACGCGACGGGACGCAGAGCAATTTTTGCCGTTGGCCGCTCAAATCCCCATTACGCCGCAGGTCCAGGAATTCGAATTGGGACAGGCCAACGAGGCTCTAATCTCACTAAAGCAGGCCAAAATCCGCGCCGCCGCCGTCCTGAAAATCCAGGGATAAAATCCCAGTCTCGCCAAGCTTGACACAGCATTAGGACTGGTAAAGAAATTAGAGCAGAAGTAATCGCACATCCAATCAACGACAGCAAATCGGATTGCTGGTTTTTTTACTTACCGGAACCAGTCCCAAGGTTTTGCCGTATCTTCTCGTAAATAACCCGCGACCTTTCCTCGTTGCCCACTAATTTGCCTGTTTTAATGCTAAGCTCGCTGCTATCGCCCGATATCGGCTCAATCCATATCGTGATTTTCTTACCATCCGCAGCTTTGGCGACAATTTTTGCTATAAAGACATCTTTGGCCTGTTCAATAACCTCTAACTCCAATTGTTTTAGAGCCTTTTGAGTCGCCAAATACACTCTGTTCATGTCTTGGCCGGCCACAGCGTAAAGTTTGCCCCTTGAATAAACAGCAGCATCGGTACCTATCAAGTTAGGCCTGCCACAGCCGCACACAGCCAACATCAAGCCGGCAAGCACACAAATTGTACACATTCTTTGAATTGACATCTTTTTACTCCTTTAAAAAATATTATTATTCGCGCCGTTTATCTATCTCCGGCAGCTCACATTGTCAACACTTTATTTATATTAGTCCATCATCGGCTGCGAACAAGCTGCTCCATATCTACCTGAAGGCCAGGAATATTTGTTTTCAGGTCCTCGATAAAACGCAAGCCGTCTTTCCAGTATCCCGCCGTAGGCTTCAAATCAGAATGAAAACCGGCAAAATAACGGTTTATGTTGTGAACTAAAAGTTCCCGCAAATATTTGCTTACCATTGACGCTAATGACACCGGTAAAAATCGCTCATCAGCACCGACGACGAAATGCAAACGCATACCTTTACCGCCGGCTCGCAATTCATAGCTGCTGTCCGCCGGGCTCTCACGGAGAATCTTCAATTCCATATCGCTAAACATCCGCTGAAGATGTTTCCGATAGTGGACACGTCCCCCTTGCCTATCGACTATAATCTGCAAATCATCGCCCGCAAAATTATCAAAAGCCCGCTTTATAAGTCGCGAAGTAGTGGTGAAAAGCACATTAGCTTTGTTCTTCACCGAAGCCACCATCTTGTTATAGTACCCAACGTCGAGACAATAGCTTTTCAATTCCAGCAATTCGATGCCGTTTGAGGTCATATCGTCGGCCAGAACCGACGAGGCAATTGTCCTGTCAGCAGCATCAGCCGAAAGACAATAACTTCCTGCATCCTGGTACCACGGATAAGTACTTATTCGCTCAAGGCAGCTCGGACATAATAATTCTATAAGTTCGGTCAACGTGGCCGGCTCTTTATTGAGACATTTCAAGGCCCCCAGGACCGTCCGCTCTAAATGTTTGATTCCCACAGTTCTGCTGTAAGCCTTCTTGCTGTCGGTAATGAGCATTCGCCCCGCGAGATGTTTTCTCCTGTTGCCGACACTTTTCCGCAAAATCTGCCACAGGTCAGTTGTCAAAAGATGGTGTGGCAGCGAAAAAGTGCTCGACGATACGACCAACGGCCCAAGTATCGGCCCAAAGCCCGCTTCATCTATTCCTACCAGAACAACCATCCGTGGAACTCCCGTTATCCATATTGAAACCACCTTCGTTGCATCTGCAATTAGCCGTTATATTACACTATCCGGATGAACATTATAACTAATTCCTGTTGCGGAAACAGTATTTGTCATTCCCGCGAAAGCGGGAATCCAGCTTTTTCGCTCTGGACCCCTGCTTCCGCAGGGGTAACATCGTCAGTTTTTGTTTTCCGCAACAGATACTAACTAATAGTATTCCTGATTACAAGTTTTCCTTTATTTTTGTCTTTTGATTTTTCATAACTTTTTTTGTCCCCTGCCGGTTTCAAATATCTTAAAAATGTAAATCCCGCAGTCAACGCAATTTAGTGCATAAGGCATAAGTACACAAGTGAAAAAACTGCAATTTCAACAAACCGCCATCACTAAAACCGATTACGGTATGCCTGGCAAACACTATATTGATTCGTATCTTATAAAGCACGTAGTCCTTTTGACTAATCAAAAGGACTATGTACATTATCTCGCTCGCGCAACAGGCCACCACAATTTTGATTTCTTTTACGATACGCTCAACGCTGTACGCTATTCTCTATACGCAATACACAATACGGTATACCTGGCAAAC
Source organism: Planctomycetota bacterium (assembly GCA_022566315.1). GTDB lineage: Bacteria > Planctomycetota > Phycisphaerae > Sedimentisphaerales > Anaerobacaceae > NIOZ-UU13. The sequence goes on along the minus strand of JADFJC010000138.1, from coordinate 4,075 downwards.
ACTATATTGATTCGTACCTTATAAAGCACATAGTCCTTTTGACTAATCAAAAGGACTATGTACATTATCCCGCTCGCGTAACAGGTCACCACAATTCTTATTTCTTTTACGATACGCTGTACGCTATTCTCTATAAGACATACGAGATACTCTTCACGCTTCACGCTTTACAGTTTACCTTGAGTCGAAGGAGCCTGTCCTGAGCGCAGCCGAAGGGCTTCACGATATATTAGCGTCCCCGCTCAGCTTCTTTGTTTGACATTGTCCCTAAGTGCCTGTAGAATCTTCTGTCTAAAAATCAACGTTTATACAGTGAGGCATAGCATGCAGCTAAAGGTAAAGTTTCTCGGTGCAGCTCAGAACGTTACGGGTTCGCGACATTTGTTACAGGCCAATGGCACCAGGCTTCTTGTGGATTGCGGCTTCTTTCAGGAACGGCAGTTCAAGGCAAGAAACTGGGACCCATTCGACCCGCCGCCAGATAGTATTGACGCTGTCCTTTTAACTCACGCACATCTGGACCATTGCGGCTTATTGCCGAAGCTGGTTCGGGAGGGATTCAAAGGTAAGATATACTGTACCGCTGCCACTGCGGAGATTGTACAGATAATATTATTAGATTCGGCCAAGATACAGGAAGAGGACGCCAAGTATAAGCGCAAAAGACATAAGCGGGAAGGTCGAAAAGGCCCGTATCCGGAGGTCCCGCTCTATACTACCAAAGACGCGGAGGCCTGCTTACCACTTTTTTCACAGGTTGAATACCGCAAGTCCATCGATATTGGCGATGGAGTGGAAGCGACTTTCTATGACGCCGGTCACGTCCTCGGCTCTTCCATCATAAGGGTGAAAGTACGACAGGAGGGCCAAGAAAGGATCATTTTGTTCTCTGGTGACATTGGCCGGCCTGACAGGCCCATCGTATGCGACCCAACTGTTTTTGACAAGGCTGACTACGTTCTCATTGAGTCCACTTATGGCGATAGAGTACATGAGGATACTGGAGATATAAAGGAATTGATTGGTGAGGTGATAAACTCAACGAGAAAAGCAGGTGGTAATATTATCATCCCAAGCTTCGCTCTCGAACGTTCGCAGGAGGTTCTATATTATATTAACGAATTACTCCTTGAAGGAACGATACCACAATTGAAAATTTTCTTAGACAGTCCGATGGCTACGAGGGTTACCAGGGTTTTTAAACATCACGCTGAGCTGTTTGATAAAGAAATGACCGAATTTGTCAAACGGCATAAATCACCTTTTGACCTGCCGGGACTGGAAATGGCAGGCAAGGCCAAGGAATCAAAGGCGATTAATCACATAAAAGGCACGGTTATTGTCATTGCAGGCTCCGGGATGTGTACAGGCGGCAGGGTAAAACACCACCTGGTCAACAACATCGCCGGTCCACAGAACACAATAATGTTCGTAGGCTATCAGGCGTTCGGCACACTTGGCAGACGAATCGTTGATGGCGAAAAGCGAGTCAGAATCCTCGGCCGGAACTATCCGGTCAGGGCAAGAATTGTCCGGATAAATGGTTTTTCTGCACATGCGGACAGGGATGAGCTTTTCAAATGGTTGAGCACATTGAAAGAGCCTCCCAGAAAACTTTTTGTCGTACACGGCGAGGCCGAAAGCGCCTGTAGCTTCGGCGATTACGTCAGGCAGAAAACAGGCTGGCATGTAACTGTTCCAGCATATCAGGATGAGATTGTTCTCGATTAACCAAAAAGCGAGCGCACTGATAATCTCATCCGGTGTGTTGGGGAGTTGCCGGACTTAGCCGGACTCATTACTCATTATCCCGCGTTTTTTTCCTGCGTTCTGAAAACCAGCTTAGCAGTATGCCTAATTCAAACAGCAAATACAGCGGCACTGCCAGCGTTATCTGAGAAATTACATCGGGCGGAGTGGCCATAGCAGCTACTATGAATATGCCAAACAGAACAAATTTTCTTGACTTGCGCAACGCCTTGACTGAGACCAAACCTGTTTTGTTTAAAAAGAAAATAGCTACCGGGGTCTGAAAAGAAATGCCAAAAACCAGCATCAGCATGGTTACAAAAGATATGTAGTTCGCGAAAGTAAAATTGGAGCTGACGCCGAGGACTCTTTGGTTGAACTTCACAAGGAAACCAAGCGTAAGCGGCGCCACTACCATTACGAAGAACAAAGCCCCTATCACAAATAGAGCCGCCGAAAAAGGTGCCGCCAGATGAACATAACGTTTTTCATTCGAATAAAGTCCAGCGGCAACAAACATCCATATCTGATAAAAGACCCATGGTGATGATAGTATCAGGCCTGAGATTAAAGATATTTTAATGTAGCTGATAATACCATCGGCGGGAGCAAGTGTCTGGAGCGGCCTTAGCTTGTAAATGTTTAGCTTGCTCTTCTCTACCTTAACACAGTATTTGTCTTCTTTATTGTCTATCAGCCATCTTCTTCTGCTGAACAGATACCCTTTCCGTTTAACGGTGACATCGTTGACATCAGGAAAGAGTACGACCCCGTTATCCCTGAATGCCTGCCGCAAGTCTTCCGAGATGGTGCCTTTGCCTAAATCAACTTGGAGATCCAACTCAACGCTAAACAGAAGTTTGGCGGTCGCATCGTTATATGGTCCTTCTATAAAGTCTATTATAGAAGAAAAGAAAACAAGGCAAATAACAGCACCAATCCCCAGCCCGACCAGGGCACGAATCAAGCGCGAGCGCAATTCCTCAAGGTGGTCGCCCAGACTCATAGTGCTATCGAGGGGGTCTTGTTTCTTCTTCTTTTTGGTCTTGCCCATTTCAATCTGTAAGGCGAGTCTGAAGAAACTTTCAGCTCTGGCGTGTTAGCTCATGGTCTCGGATTCATCCAACCCGGCGGCGTCCTTGACCTCTTTTACGACATCGTCCTTTATCTTCTTTACGTCACTAATCAAATCATCCTTGGTTTCTTCTACTTCATGAACTCCCTTCTTGAACTCGGTCAGACTCTTACCCAGACCGCGGGCAATCTCGGGCAGCCGTCTGCCGAATAGAAGAACCGCGATAATAAGAATAATGACAAGCTCAAAAGGCCCGGGCGTCCAAAACCCAAGATATTGCATATATTCAGTCATTTTATAGTCTCCTTATTCATCTATCGCAGTATTATAACACCACCTTGGTTGTTTTGTCAATAATAACATTGCACTAAATTTAATTTACACAAACACCAACACAAAGTATAATCCATCCCGGTTTCAGGGTCAAGTAAATTGTTTTTATTGGAGTTGGCTATGGGTTCGGTTCCCGGCCGAAATAAACGTCTCGAATCTGCCATAAGTGTCCTTCTATTAACGCTCCTTCTTCTTATCGGCATAGGGGTATTCATAAGGCAGTTCAATGTGGATATGGTTCGGTTTGGCATTGATACAACCACCGCAGGCCTATTATCGGAACAAATAGAACCAAACACGCAGGAACCGGCCTTAGACGCCCTGATGCCTGATGGATTCAAAGAATTTTCCGAAATTGAAACCTATGACGCCGGAAATCTTTACGAAAAGATTAACGGCAAAGCCCCTCTTTATACCGAATCCGGCTTTGTGAAATTATTTACCCGGCGATTGATAAGTAAGGACGACGAAAAACTGTGGATGGAGCTTTTCGTTTTCGATATGACTGCCGTCAGAAATGCGTTTTCGCTCTATAGTGTGCAAAGGAGAGCGGATGCAGATATCCTCTCGCTTTTTCATACATCGTTTGGCTACAGGACTGACAATGCCCTGTATTTTGTCCACGGAAAATATTATATCGAATTGGTCGGTTCCTCCGAATCGGCTCAACTATCTAAGGCAATGATAGAGATTGCACAGAATACTATTGTCAAACTCGCACTCGATAAAGTTGTAAAAGTTGCAGAAATAGTTGAGTTGAGTTTATTTCCCCTTGAAAAGCTCATTCCGGGCAGTTTCAAATTATACATGGCAAACGCCTTTGGGTTTGACGGATTCACTGATATTTTCACTTGCCGGTATAAATTCGGCGACGAGACGATTACCACATTTCTTAGCAAACGCCCTGACCAAAAGGAT
>JADFJC010000240.1 GCA_022566315.1 Planctomycetota bacterium | reverse complement strand
TAAATGTTACCTCCACGCATCAGTATTCTGTAACAGGTGATTTACAAAGTATCACTTTATTATAACTCCCTGAAATTAATAGACAATTCAAATCCCAACGAACCGGGACTTTATAATTGATTAGGAAACAACGATTATTTATTATTGAGTTCGATGAGAATTGCAGGTTCAGCTCGTATATTGCGTATTGCGTCAGAAATGTCCTGCAGGGCGGGTGTGAAATTACTTTCTGGCACTTATGCAGCGACAGCATTTTGTAGATTCCAATAAGTCTGCCATTGTCCACTTTGATCCATTGCGGCTAAAGCCATAATACCCTCAGCATTGGGCGAATCCCACCGCATTCCGCTACCCTTGAGCCTTGCAGTCAGTGTTTTACAAAATGCTTCTGTCGGGCCAGAACCTATCTGCCAACCTCGTTCAATGAATTTCGGATAATCGCACATCTCAAACCTGCGGGCAATATATTGGATTACTTCTTTCAACGACTTTCGTTTACCCTTGCTGCGGTACTTCTTTCGTTCGTCCATCAGTCTTGTCAATAATGCCGTAGGACCCTCGTGCTTAGTAATATGCAAAACTTCGCTGGCAAAGTCCTTGGCCTGCTGGCTGCCTTGATTAAAACAGGTATTCGCCGCAGACCATATATGTTCACTCAAGTGATAAAAGTCCAGTATCTTGCCATTCAGCATAGGTAGTTTGGCTTCTAATTGTTTACGAATCCACTCGGCCCCGTCACTGACTGATATCTTCTCATCGGCCTGATTGAACTTAAGCTTTGTTGCCTCCCGACGCATCAAACGCCCAAGGGCTTCGTGATTGCCCGCCGTGCCGACTGCATGCTGATGTTCATTGGCCCGGTCATAAAATGTCACGATCTTGAACTCTTTATAAGGGTTATCCGCACCACGATATCGTTTTCGTTTTCGCTTTGCTCGGCGACGATGAACAGCCCTGCCATTGCGTTTAGCCCTTTTCCTACAACGAGTTCTTCGATTCTTACGTCTCTTATGTTTTTCCGATTGGGTGACCAATGGAACCATCACACCATCGGCACCTACTATCACATGGGTTGGGCCGTCGGCATTAGTTTTACAATCCAATGCATCCCAACCTGGACGAATCAAACCTTTATCACGAACTTTAAGTGCTCTTTGACCTTCATCCTCGACTATCTGCCGCAACCGGTTGGAACTGATGCGAATCTGGGCCAAGCGCTCCAGGCTCTCCGCTGATTTGCGAAAACTGGGACCCGTTATCGTTACACGACAGCACAACTCACGGGCTGCTACCGATACGCTCTTGTCTGCAATCCCAAGCCACCGGTCCATCTGAGAATCTGTTCCTTCCTCCCGGCACCAGTAAATTGTCCGCCTAATCCGAATCGTACCGTTGGCCGTTAGATGTTGTACCGCCTGAGGGCCTTTATTTTTCCAGCGTTGCCTCTTCTTGTTCTTCCGAGGGGAAAAAGCCACTTGAGCGGCTTGCGTACGCAACTGAATTGCCTTTTCGTAAACCTTTTGTCGAAATCTCGCCATTGTCTCACGCACCAACTCTTCGCTGCCGGAAATAACCGCCCCATCAGGTGCCTCATTCACTGCAGCGCTGACCTGTAGCACCAACTTTTGATAGTCAGCATCCATTGCTTTAGCTAATTGCTTTGGTGTGATTTTAATGTCCTTGTCCATAACCTTACCGCCCTTTCGAAACACAAAAACAGTTCACCCTAAATAGGGACTCATAAGGTCAGTATACAAAGGCACTTAAAAAGCGCCAGAAAAAAATTCCACACCCGTTAGAAGCAGGAAAACTCAGGACCTTTTAACCGATGCCCTCGATGGCCATCTTTCCTGCGGCCTGGTGCACATGGCGAATATTTCATACCAGGTCGGGAAAAATCAGTCGTATGGGAAAATTCATGAGGTCATTCAAGGCGAACCGGAATTGCAGGAATCGTTTGAACGTCTGAAAGAACATCTCTCTGCCAATCGTCTGGACATCGATAAAAAAACGCTGGTTCTCGGCTCGGCGCTTACTATGGACCCCAAGAAAGAAAAGTTCACGGGCCCAATGAGTAAAAAGGCAAATAAATATATTTCACGAAAATACCGGAAACCATTCGTAGTGCCTGAGAGAGTCTGAGAGGGTCAGCCAGAGGAACAGACGAATGTCTTAGCTGCCGTTGATTTTCAAGTGCAGGCCGGGCACAGACCTTCAAGCCGAACCTGCTGGCGGTGGATAACAAAGCCTTTGTGGGGGCTTTTTGCCATAGGCAGCGATATTTCCATCAGGCAATGCGTGCTGCCACAGTTCGTACAGGTAAAATGAGGATGACATTGGCTTTCAGTGCAATTATGGGCTAATTCAAAATGCCATGCTCTTTTCTCAATAAAAGCCTTATGCACCAATCCGACCTTCAATAGACTTTCCAGGGTTCGGTAGATTGTAACTTTATCGAAGCGTTTTTTGCTTGAGCATTGAGCAATCTGGCCCTGGCTAAGTGGCTTGTTTGCTTTTATCAGCACTTTAAGTATGGCTACTCTGACTTTAGTGCAGTAAAGCTTCGCTGCTTTTAACATATTGCAGGCTT
>JADFJC010000026.1:23293-34377 GCA_022566315.1 Planctomycetota bacterium | reverse complement strand
GAATAACCGTCTCGTTATGAGGCCGAGCGAAAAGTTCGAGGCCAAGGCGGCAGGGACAAAATCGCCGCAGGCGTAGCCAAAGCTACGTTGAGGACGATTTTGACCCGACAACGCAGGCATCGGACTTCCCTTGGGGATAGAGTGGGTTATTCGGATAGGCTCTTAATCAACAAGCTCTTTAACGTTTCTTACTTTCTTGACCCACAACATCTAATCTTAGGCTCTCACTTAATTGTTGACGGCGACGACTATAATCGGCGTGGCACGGGCTTCCAGCCCCGCCGTAAGGCGTCCTGTGGAGTGAGAACACAGCCAAACTCGCCCGCCGGCGGCCAGGGATGGACGTGCCACCAAGAAATCAACGGCGGCTAAACACATACAGCAAATTTGATCTCCATAAAGACAATTATCTCTTGCTCATCATTCATCCTTCACTATTGTTTCACGTGAAACATTTTTTACAAAAAATACCTTTTTGCCTGGCAAAACTACAGAGTTTTTAGTAAAAAACCCGAAATACTATTGGGATCAACCCCACAAAAAATATATGTGCTTCTCCAAAACAGAGCCGCGACTGTAAAGGAGCGGTAATTGCTTCTTCAGTTACACTGCGGATTACTGTTAGCCGTACTTACTTTTTGTGATTAGTATTAAGAACTGGAAATGAAACAAGGACATCTTAACATGGTTTGTGAAGGAGCATGTATATGACCAAAAAAGAAAAACCAAAACGTCTCGGCAGGGGTCTTCAGTCATTATTGAGTCCGATAATACCCTTGCCTGCAGAAGCAAAAGAGCTATTATCTGCCCCGCCTGAAGACTCTAACTTCCCGCCAGACAAAGAGTTACGCGATTCCTTGCGGGAACTTAGCATTGATGCTATATCGCCGAATCCCTATCAGGTACGAACGGTATGGAATGAACAGGAATTAGCAGATTTAGCCGAATCTATCAAGGCCAACGGTGTTATTCAGCCGATTATTGTCCGGCCTTCCGGGTCGCGATTTCAGCTAATTGCCGGGGAGCGCCGATTCCGAGCTGCTCAATTAGCATCCCTGACAACCATACCCGCCCTGGTTCGCCCCGCAAGCGATAAGCAATTACTCGAATGGTCATTGGTTGAGAACATACAACGAGTAGATCTCAATCCCATAGAGCGTGCAAAGGCCTATCAGGATTATCTAAGCACCTTCTCTTTAACTCAGGCACAGGGGGCTGAACGACTTGGCGAAGACCGCTCTGTCGTCGCTAACTACTTGCGGCTACTGGACTTACCGCAGGAAATCAAACAAATGTTGGCTGATGGTCAGTTGGCTATGGGGCACGCTCGTGCGATACTTTCACTGCCGACCGACGAGCTTCGCCGCAAGTTAGCCAATCGGGCATTGGTAGGTCGGCTGAGTGTGCGTGAAGTTGAAAGACTTGTTCGAAAGTATATTACCGGTTCCAGCCAGGCCAAGACAACCGTTCGCTCGAAGCCGCCCCACATCCTCGACCTCGAAAGGAAACTCAGCAGCCAGCTCGCCACAAAGGTAAACATTGAGACCCGAAAAAACGGGCAAAGAGGCAGGATAATTATCGAATTCTACTCTTTGGACGAATTCGACAACATCACGGAAAGAATCGGCCTGGCCTGTGGGGAAAGCGAATTAGTGAATTAGAGAATTAGTTGATTAGCTGATTAGGTAACTGGTTGATTAGTTAATGACGGAGCGAAAAAAAGCTGAATTTCCACAATTTTAATATTAGAAATCGGGTAAATTGGTGTATAATTAAGAATGTAGAACGTAGGATTGAGAATTGAGAAAAACGAATTCTGCCTTGCCTTAATTCTCAATTCTCAATTTCGGTTGTTCCGGAGGATATATTATGAAGCGTTTTATCATTTCAATATTGATTTTGCTGCTGCTCGCGTCTTTCAGTCTCGTCCCCACCTTTGCAGGCATAAACCAAATTTCTGAACTTCTAACAGTGCAGAAAGAGCTTGTCAATCCGGACAGCGAGGATACCACCACTGCCAAAACCAATTATGTTGCAAAGCTTAATAAGTTGGGAATGGCTGGGCGCCCTGAAAGCGATAACGCAGCACCTTACTACCAAAAGGCAATAGAACTTTACATCGATAAGCCCAAGGACTTAAAGGTATCAACAAGAAGCTGGCCAAAAGAGCAGCCCGCACAACAACAAACAATGTTAAAAAAATGGGTACAGGATAATAACAGGGCACTTGAGCAAATACAACTTGGCAGCCAGAAACCATATTGCTGGTTCAAATATACCGGCCAGACACTACAGATTGATATGTCCCGCTCAACACCAATAAGGGAATTAGCATTTGCTCTACAGGCTCGGACAATGCTGCAGGCCGAAGATGGCAATATCACGGGTGCTACCAACGATATACTTACCCTGTATAAATTTGGAGCACATGTGGCAGCAGGGCCGAAACTTTTAACAGAAAAAATGGTGGGAATTGCTGTAAAGAGCCTACCTATAAGGGCTGCTCTTAACATCCTCGACCGAAAAATGCTTGATGCCAATTTGATGAAAAGTCTGGAGGACAGATTTAAACAGCTTGTGACAGACTACCGTGAGCCATTTGATATTCGCGGCGAAAAAATTTATATACAAGAAAAAGTGGAAACAGACCCTATATACCGAGGTTTTAAGCCGTATTTAAAAAACGCACTTGAATACTATGATACAATGGCAGCAAAAACCCCCTGGCAGTTACACAATGAACAAACACAATCTACAACCAGGGATAATCCCTTGATAGACCTTGGGTTAATGGCCAAGATAATAGAGATTGAATCTCGTATCAGAGCAGATGAACAGGCCTTAATAACTACGCTTGCGCTTCTGCGATACAATGCTGAAAGCGACGGATATCCTGGTGCGCTTTCACAGCTTGTATCAGCCGGCTATATTAAGGAATTGCCGATAGACCCATTCAGTAATAAGCCTTTTGTCTATAAGCGAACAAGAGATAGCTTTACACTCTACAGTTTCGGGGCGGACTTCGATGATGACGGCGGCCTGCACAGCAAATGGGGTCGAGGTGATGAAGGCGGCGACCAGGTCTTCTGGCCTCTTGAACGAACACAAATGGCAGAAAGGCCGTCGGGTAGGGAAAGGTCCTTCGCTCGGACAGAAAGCCCGCAACGCAGAGCCACTACTTTTACAAGATCGGCAGCCCAGCCATATCCAATCGATGACGATGAAGAGGAAGAGTATGTGCCGGCTCGACCAAGGCCAGGGCGGCAGAAACGAACTAAAACACTGCACGATGCTGCGCGTGATGGTGATATTGACCAGGTCCAGCTACTCCTTTCAAAGGGCGCTGATGTGAATGAAAAAAACAGGATGAACTGGACACCGCTGCACATGGCGGTTCAGTACAGCAAGCAGGAGGTCATTGAACTTCTTATTGCCGAAGGCGCCGATGTCAATGCAAAGAACAATCGTGGGCTGACACCTCTGATGGCTTCGATATATATCGGCCAAAAGGATGTTGTGGAGCTGCTAATCACAAATGGGGCCGATGTCAACATTATGGGCGGTCGGGCCGATAACGCGTTGTCGATGGCGAAAAGGAGACAGCAAACAGAAATCATCGATTTATTGCTCAAGCACGGCGCCAAAGAGCCGGTCCCCCAAAACTTAATGGAAGACAGGTATTATGAAGAGGGCAATTCATCTCCGGGTTATGAGGAGCAAGGCACAATTCGGCGCGGAACCAGAGCCTTTAGGGGTACCAGAACCGTTGGTCAATCGCCTGTTCAGGTAGATATACTTGCCGACCCGAACGGGATTAAAGCCAGGATCAAGACGTTAGGCCTGGAGAAAGCATTGGAGGAGGTAGCCGGCAAAAGTCAAAATGAGATGCGTCAGTGGCAGCAGAAAAGACATGATAACAGAACATTACTGATAAGAACTGTGCAAAAGCAATTCGAGGAGGAGATTGGTTTCATACGAAAGGTCGCTGTTGAAGAAAAAGCGAAAAAGACAACAGAGACGATTGACACTCTGTTGACCGGAAGACAGGAACGGCTCAAAAAGGTCAGCAAAGAGCTCCTGACCCAGAAAAGAGAGTTGAGACAAACGCAGCAGCCCACCCGTGGCCGCGGCCGAGCTCGAACCTCCGGCAGAAGCACGGGAGGGAGAGGCCGATACCCACAGAGAGGACAGCCATACGGAGGAGATACGACAGAGTCGCTTTATGGTCGAGGCAGCGTTATGTCCGGAACGAACAGGTACCAGAGTACAAGAAGGCCATCTGAAGAGGTGGATATAGAGACAGAAAATGAGATAAATCAGTGGCTCCAGGCCGACGTTGAAGACAAAACAAACTTGGCCGAGGCAGTACACGAGCAAATTTGGGTAGAGATTAGTTCCATACGAAGTGTTGCTGTTAAAGAAGAAGCGAAAAAAACAACGGCAATAATTGACGGATTGCTGCTGTACAGGCAGACGCGGTTCGAGGCCTTTATCAACAAAATGGAAGAAGAAAAGCAAGCACTACAACAGTCCCAGGACCCGCGCATCCGCGGCAGAGGCTATCCACAGCAAGGTGGCCGTTACAGAGGACGGACATCCAGAGGAGGTACAGGAGTGCAGGGGGAGCCAATAGAGCAACAGAATCAGCCAAGAACTCGGGGCCGGCGACGCTGAGAAGGATGGCAAAACAATTAGCTTCAAAAGTCGCTATAGTAACAGGAGCCAGCAGAGGGATTGGCAGAGCTATCAGCGTTGCATTGGCACAGGAGGCTGCAACGGTCGTCTTGGCTGCACGCTCAATCCGGAAATTGCAGGAAACCGCTGACCAGGTAACAAAGGCCGGCGGAAAAGCCCAGATTGTCGTTACCGAGCTTACCGAAGAAGAATCCATCAAGAACCTCGTCAAAGTAACTAACGAGAAATTCAGCCGACTCGATATACTTGTCAATAACGCAGGCGTTACTCACTCAGCAAATTTAGAAGAGACCACAACCGAAGACTGGGAACGCTGTATGCAGGTAAATGCCCGTGCACCATTTATCCTTTGCAGAGAGGCCCTGGGGCTGTTAAGAAAATCGCAAGCGGGATACATTATCAACATCGCATCAGTCGTAGGGGTCAAAGGTTATCCGCTTCAAAGCGCCTATACGTCCTCCAAGCACGCCCTCCGCGGGATGACAATATCGTTGGCTGAGGAACTTAGGGATTCAAATATTCGGGTGCATCTGCTCTGTCCCGGCGGAGTGGATACCGAGCTGGTCCAAAAAGTTCGGCCGGATATAAAAAGGGATGAGCTTATGCAGCCGGAAGAAATCGCCGAGTTGGTCCTCTACCTCATTACGCACAAAGGCAATGCCGTTATAGATGAACTGCACATTCGAAGAGCGACCTCAACGCCGTGGTTCTAAACCACAGATTACACAGATGTTTTAACCGCAGATTATACGGATTGTGGATTTTGAGTAATACGGATCATAAAAAATATATGCGCTTTCTCAAAACAGAGCCGCGACCGTAAGGGAGCGGTAACTGCCCCAGCGGCTTCAAATCAGGTGGATATCGAGCGCACTTAATTTCTATGATTGATATAAGGAAATAGCTATGCGGATGGTTTGTCAACGAGTTTTGCAGGCTGAGGTTAAGGTAGAAGGCCAACAGGTCGGCAAAATAGACAATGGACTGCTGGTTTATCTTAGCGTCGGCAAAGAAGACACTGTAAAGGACGCCCAGTTTATGGCTGACAAGTTGGTGAATCTGCGTATCTTTGCTGACGAAGCCGGCAAGATGAATCGAAGCGTGCTTGACGTCGGCGGTGCGATTCTGTTAGTGAGCAATTTTACTCTTCACGGCGATTGCCGAAAGGGTCGTCGTCCCAGCTTCGACGCCGCAGCCGAACCGGCATTAGCACAGCAGCTTTACGAAAAAGTAATTGAACTGATTGCCGAACAGGGCATAATTGTTGAAAAGGGCACATTCGGCGAATATATGCACGTAAGCAGCATCAACGACGGCCCGGTAACCTTTCTACTCGATAGCACAAGGCTGTTCTGAACTACAGTTTGCGATGTTGGCGGATGTCAGCTATATAAGGGATATGGCGGTTTATGCAGGGATATAAATCTCCGAAGGGAAAAATAAAATGGATATGAAAATAAAGGAAAAATTTATAAGTAACTGGGAAAAATATTTTAACGGGGCGGAGCTTCCTATCACCTTCTACTACACTAACGAGACACAGGATGTCGAAGCGGTGAAGCCCTCTTCGGGACACAGGTGCATTTTTGCTGATTTATACAAAGTTAGAACGGGAAAATCTCTTTACTTCGACGCTGAGTCAATCGGGTGTTTCGGCGGGAAAAAGTATCTGGGATTTACTACGGAGGTTATGAAGAACTTTGAATATTTCCTCTCCTGCGGTATTCCCGGAAAGCTTGAGGGTGAGCGTTACAAAAAGACGCCTGAGCTGGTCAAAAGGATGATGGAAAACGTCCCAAAGTTAAAGGCGCCCGGTAAGTTCATTGTTTTCAAGAGATGGGATATGCTCGAAGAGTCAGACGAACCCGATGTGGTTATCTTCTTTGCCCACCCTGATGTTCTATCGGGCTTATTTACGCTTGCAAACTTTGATGGATGTGAACCGAACGCCGTATTTGCGCCATTTGCCGCCGGCTGTGGTTCCATAGTTCAGTATCCTTATCTGGAAAAAGATTCTGACCATCCAAGAGGGGTTCTGGGGACCTTCGACGTTTCGGCAAGGCCGTTCGTCCCTCAGAATATTCTCAGCTTTTCAGTGCCGATGAACAGGTTTGTTGAAATGATTGGGAATATGGAAGAAAGTTTTCTCATAACGCCGTCCTGGGCAAAAATTAACAAAAGAATACAAACAGCGAAACCATAGCTTAAAACTCAAAAGTTGATTTGAGATTGTCATACCCGCCTTCGCGGGCACGGACGTCATGTGCTTCGCTTGCTCCTCCTAAGAAAATAAACGGTTTTCGTATCGTGAAGGTTGAGATTGCCACAGTCGCCTACGGCTCCTTCGCAATGACATTGTTGGTCCATTTTCTTTTTTGAATACCTCCTGAGAATCAGGTGAGGTGCTTACAACGACATGCAAATATCACTTGACGAATCACATCTGCGACAATACACTCACTCTTTCGTTTAAGTATTATTTTCAGGAATCAGGCAGGTGGAAAAAGCTATTGCAAAAGCTGGTGCGCTGATTGAGGCGATGGAGTATATCCGTCAATTCCGCGGGCGAATCGTGGTCGTCAAGCTCGGCGGAAGCGTCCTCGACGATGCCTCTCTGCAAAAAAAGCTGCTGACCGATATTGCCTTTATGGCTACGGTCGGGATGCAGCCGGTCATCATCCATGGCGGCGGAAAGGCCATTACAAGGGCAATGAACGAGGCAGGTCTTGAACCGGTCTGGGTGCAGGGACTGCGATATACCGATGAGCGAACTTTGACAATAGCAGAGCATACGCTCGTGCATAAAATCAATACCCCCATCTGCGAGATGCTCACCGAGCTGGGATGTGAGCCGATGGGACTGCATTCGCTGAGCAGTTGTGTATTGTTTGCCGAAATCCTGAGACTGGCCGGCGAAGATGGGCGAAAAGTTGACCTCGGGCTGGTCGGGCAAGTTGTGAATATCAATGCGCAATTGCTCAAGACGCTCTGCGCCGACGGGACCATACCGGTCATCGCCTCGGTAGCCAAAGACAAAGCCGGCGGAAAGTTAAACGTCAACGCCGACAGCGCCGCCGGCAAAGTCGCCGCCCAGGTCGGCGCCGAAAAGCTCGTTGTCGTAAGCGACACGCACGGAATACGAACCGATATCGAGGACCCGGACAGTTGGGTTTCGAGCTTAAATGAAACACAGATTAAGGAAATGATTGAGGCCGGCATTATCACCGACGCAATGTTCCCAAAGGTCGAGGCCTGTCTGACGGCACTGGAAGCGGGCGTCAGGAAAACGCATATTATCGACGGACGAATCGAGCATTCACTACTGCTCGAAATCTACACCGACAAAGGAATTGGAACGGAAATAATTAAAAGTGCCTAAAGTGAGCTAAAGTGACTAAAGTTATAAGAACTTTTGACTTTAGACACTTTTAACTTTAGGCACTTCGAAGGAAAAGAATTATGACTACACAGGAGACTATTGAATTGTTTGACAAATACGTTATCGCTAATTATAGTCGGCTGCCGCGGGTCATCGTCAAAGGCCAGGGCTGCTATCTGTATGACGCCGATAGCAATAAGATACTGGATATGTTCCCCGGCTGGGCTGTCAGTGCGATAGGGCATTGTCATCCGAAGGTCGTTGATGCGTTACGCAAACAGGCCGGCGAGCTTCTGCACATCGATAATACTTTCTACTCCGAGCCGCAGGGCGAATTAGCTAAGCTGTTAAGCGAACGGGCCTTCGGCGGCAAGTGCTTCTTTTGCAACAGCGGCGCCGAGGCCAACGAAGCGGCGCTGAAACTGGCACGCTTGCACACATCTCAGGAAAAATATAAATTCATCACAGCCGAAGGCAGCTTCCACGGACGAACCTTCGCGACGGTTACAGCAACCGCTCAGCCGAAGTATCACGAGGGCTTCCTGCCGTTGCTGCCGGGCTTTGTTTATGTGCCGTTTAATGATATTGCGGCACTGGAATCGGCTTTCAGCGATGAAGTTGCAGCGGTTATGGTCGAGCCAATTCAGGGCGAGGGTGGAATAAACGTCGCCACCGCCGAATATTTACAGGCGATTCGTCGGCTCTGCGATGAAAAAGGGGCGGTCATGATTTTAGATGAGGTCCAGACCGGAATGGGCAGGACCGGAAAATGGTTCGGATACCAGCATTTCGATGTAGTACCGGATATTATAACAATGGCAAAAGCCCTCGGCGGCGGCGTTGCTATTGGGGCTATGATGGCTACGGAAGAAGTGGCTGCCTCGTTAGTGCCCGGCAAACACGCTTCAACATTCGGCGGTAACTGCCTGGCCTGTGCCGCCGGCGTGGCGGTCATCGAGGCGATAGAAGAAGACAATCTTCTAAAAAACGCCGTTGAGCTTGGGCGATATATTAAAGATAAGCTCGAACAATTGAAGCTGAAACATTCTATTATAGACAGTGTTCGCGGCATAGGTCTGATGATTGGCGTGCAATTAACCAGCCCGGGCAAAGAGATAGTCGATAAATGCTTAGAGAAGGGCCTGCGGATAAACTGTACTAATGATACTGTTTTACGTTTTATGCCGCCGATGATTGCCACTAAAAGCCAGATAGACCAGGCCATCGATATTCTTGATAGTGTTTTGAGCGGCTCTTAGCCACAGAGGTCAAAAGTATTTTTTAGCCACAGAGAAGATAAAATTATTCAGCCACGGAGAACACAGAGTGAAACTGGATATTACTAAGGACAATATTATTTATTGGTCACAGAAGTATGATGAACGCTACGGCCTTAAAAATAAGGATAGGGAAGAAGAAATAAAAAACATTCTGATAAGACAAAGGTATCTCACCCAGGAGAATCTTCGGGATATCATGTACTGGAAATCGCCAAGGATAATACACTACGCCGATGACAATGACCCCTCAATGATTAAAAGAATAACGCAGTTCTCTTTTGAGACAGAGAACGAGAGAAGAAGGATAGAATCTTTGTTGGGACAAAAAGGTGGATTGAGGGGAGTTGGATGGCCAGTTGCTTCCACTATTCTGCATTTTGCATTTCCTGACAAGTATCCTATAATGGATTTCAGAGTTATGCGTTCTTTATTAGGAATAAAACCGGTATATAAATTTGAGCCCTGGGAGAGTTATTGCGAAAAAGTAAGGCATATATCGAAGACACTTGGCTTTCCTATAAGAAAAGTAGAAAAAGCTTTATGGGAATTCGACAAAGAACAAAACTTGCGTTCCAATAAATGCGAGTGTTGTGATTAGTGCTATACTTCAGATGAAGTAAGTATTTGTTTCTCTGTGTCCTCTGTGTGCTCTGTGGCTAAAAATATTTGGTTGTCCTCTGTGGCCAAAGAAAAGTTAGAGTCGCAGAGTCGTATCTTGGAGTGATAATAAATGAAACATTTTTTGTCCATAATCGATTGTCCGAACGAACGGTTAAAAGAGCTGCTGCGAATAAGCACCCGGCTAAAAAACTTGTACAGTGTCGGCGGTAAAGATTTATGTCTTCAGGGAAAGACTTTAGCGATGCTTTTCGAGAAGCCGAGTCTGCGAACCAGAATCAGCTTCCAGGTCGCTATGGCAGACCTCGGCGGTACTGCAATCTACGTCAAGCCCGAAGACATCGGCGGTATCGGCAAACGCGAGCCAATCAAAGATATGGCAAGGGTCATGAGCCGATATGTTAGCGGCATAATGGCACGAACATTCGAGCACGGCACCGTTACCGAACTGGCCGAATATGCAACGGTACCGGTAATAAACGCCCTGACAGACTGGTCCCATCCCTGCCAGGCGATGGCTGACGTGCTGACTATCAGCGAGTATCACGAAGACATAAAAGGCACGAAAATCGCTTTTATCGGTGACGGCAATAATGTGGCCCGGTCCCTGGCCTTTGTCTCTGCAAAGCTGGGTATGAAAATGGTTATTGCCTCGCCGGCCGGTTACGAGCTTGATGCCGAAACAATTGAAAAGGCAAATCAGATATCAGCCGACAGCGTCCGACAAACGAACGACCCGGGCGCTGCTGTTGTTGATGCCGATATTATCTACACCGATACCTGGGTCAGTATGGGCCAGGAGGATGAAAAGCAAAAACGGCAGGCCGATTTTGCAGGTTTTCAGGTCAACGCCGAATTAGTCAAATCCGCACCGGCCAACGTCAAGATTATGCACTGTCTGCCGGCTAATCGAGGCCTTGAAATCACCGACGAAGTCATCGAGTCGCCCAATTCGATTATGTTCGACCAGGCCGAAAACCGCCTCCACTTCCAGCGGGCTTTGCTAAAAAAACTTTTGAGCTAAGGCGGACACGAAATCGATGAAACACAAAATTCTCGTTGCGAGTACCAACCCCGGCAAGATTGCTGAGTTAAGAGCTATGCTTGATGCG
>JADFJC010000026.1:0-23283 GCA_022566315.1 Planctomycetota bacterium | reverse complement strand
CGACAGATTCACGTTTGATTATCTTTTCAAAAGACTTTTAGCTGATGGTTACGACAACGAAGATGCAAAAGATATAATCCTGTATAACTGCGCACTGAGTGCTTTAGTAATGCAAGAAAGGCTGTACAACGAGTATTATTTGGAAATATCCGAAGAGGACATAATAGCTCCTGATCTTCTTGATATGTACAAAGAGGCATTTAATAAAGCCGTGTTTAATAAAAATTAGGGTGGGTTTTCTTCCGTATCTTATGTTTGATAAGAGAAAAATTCTTGTTGCTACTACCAACCCCGGCAAGATTACTGAACTAAGAGCTATGCTCGATGCGGATGTTGAATGGCTTGACCTCTCGTATTTCCCTGAAATCGAAGAAATAGAAGAGGATGGCCAAACTTTCATCGAAAATGCCTGTAAAAAAGCAATCGGTTACGCCAGAATCACAGGGCAGTGGACAATCGCCGACGACTCAGGCCTGGAAGTTGATGCACTCGGCGGTGAGCCGGGCGTGAAATCTGCGAGATTCTCCGGTGAGAAATCAAAAGCCGACAACAGAACTCTAATCGACCATCGAAATATTGCAAAGGTTCTGGAACTTCTCAAAGGCGTCCCCAAAGAAAAAAGGACGGCAAGATTTTTTTGCTGTCTGTGTCTGGCAAGCCCTGAACAAATCTTAATTGAAACCGAGGGGACACTGGAAGGTCTGATAACCAACAGAGAAATCGGAAAAAATGGTTTTGGCTACGACCCCATTTTTTTTGTGCCGCACCTGAACAAAACCGCAGCTCAATTAACCAGCGAAGAGAAAAACGCAATCTCGCATCGCGGCAATGCAATCAGAAAATTAAAACCTCTGCTCGAAAAACTCCTTTGCAGTTGAAAAGAAACCCTGCGTGAAACGCCGGGCTAAATATCAAGTATCGCTTGTCCGCCGTAGCTTCAGCTAAGGCGGAAGCATCGTGAAAGGACAATATTATGAGCAGTATAAATCGCAGAAACTTCCTGAAGAATTCTGTTATGACGGCTGCGTCACTGGCTCTGGGCCAGGGATGTAACCAGTCCAGCCAACAAACTGACCGTCCTAATGTAGTAATCATAATGACAGATGACCAGCGATGGGACTGCATGAGCTGCGAAGGGCATCCGTTTCTGAAAACGCCGAATATGGACCGCATCGCCAAAGAAGGCGCACGCTTTGCCAATATGTTCGTTACCACATCGCTTTGCTCACCGAGTCGGGCGTCCTTTTTGTCGGGACTTTATGCTCATACCCACAAAGTAACAAACAACTTTACCGATTATCCCGCCGACCTGCCGAGCTATCCCATACGTTTACAACAAAGCGGTTACGAGACAGCTTACATAGGCAAGTGGCACATGGGCGAACAAAGCGACGAACGCCGCCCGGGTTTCGACTATTGGATTACGCACAAAGGGCAGGGCAAATACTACGACACAACTTTTAACATTAACGGAGAACGAACGGTCAAAAAGGGCTACTACACTCATCGCGTAACCGATATGGCAATCGATTGGCTCAAGCAGGAGCACAACAGGCCATATCTGTTAATAATAGGCCATAAGGCACCACACACGCCATTTACACCGGAGAAGAAATACGAGAACATCTATGATGATGTGGAAATTAACTATCCCCGGACGGCATTTAATCTTGAAGGCAAACCCAAATGGATCCAGGAACGGCTGAACACCTGGCACGGCATCTACGGCCCGATATTCGGTTTTCGTAAAGACTTCCCTGATACCAGCGCTGAAAGTGTGCTGAAATTCGCCGAGTTTGTCAGGGCCTATACAGCTACGATTAAATCGGTAGATGACAGCGTCGGCAGGGTTTACCAAACACTCAAAGAGCTTGGCCGGTTGGATAATACCGTTCTTGTTTTCACCAGCGACAACGGCTTCTTTTTGGGCGAGCACGGGATGACCGACAAGCGAACAATGCACGAACCGAGCATCCGAGTGCCGTTGTTAGTCAGATACCCCAGGCTTATCCGACCCGGTACCGTCATCGACAAAATGGTGATGAACGTTGACCTGGCACCGAGCATTCTCGATATCTGCCAAGCCGAACCCCTCACGAACATCCACGGCAGGTCATGGAAGAAGCTGCTCGCCGGCCATACAAGTGACTGGCGCAAGTCGTTGTATTACTCGTATAACTATGAAAAGCAATTTCCTTACACACCCAACGTCCGCGGCGTACGGACGGATGAGTGGAAATATGTCCACTATCCTAACGGCGATAACAAACCGGACCGGTACAAAGCAGAACTGTACAACTTAAAAAACGACCCGCTCGAAACCAAAAATCTGATAGACGACCCAAAATATGCTCCTAAAGTTACTGAGCTAAAGGCTGAGCTTCGCCGGCTGATGGCCCAGACGGGGGCACTGCCGGACAAAATGCCGCTCTATTTAGGGATAAAAACGGAACTACCGGACGAAAAAATTAGATAAAGCCCGAAGAGATTGGCTGTATTTCATGTCCTGATCTGTGTTTTCAGTGACCTTACTTGTTTTCTCGTGACATTTCCGCTGCTCACCTATATTTGCCCTTTTTTAAATATTGTTGTGAAAATAGCCGATAACTGATTCGTATTCAGCGAACAACAAAGTGAAATGTGAAGTATAGTTGATTCAAGTGAAGCAAAGTCTCTTCACGAGATATGAGTGCTCTTTTTATGGCAAAATCGAGTTTATCTAAAAAATCTTTGGTAATTGTCGAATCGCCTGCCAAGGCAAAGACCATAAACAGGTACCTTGGCCCGGATTTTGAGGTAAAGGCCTCGATGGGACACATACGTGATTTGCCTTCAAAGGGTCTCAACGTTGATATAGAAAATAATTTCGAGCCGACTTATGAGGTAATGCCCGGCAAGAAGCGCATCGTAATATCCTTAAAGGCAGCAGCGAAGAATTGTGATAAACTATTTCTGGCCACCGACCTTGACCGTGAGGGCGAAGCGATTGCCTGGCACCTTGCGCAAATTCTTGGTGTACCCGAAGAAAAAACCTACCGCGTAATCTTCAATGCCATAACTCAATCAACCATAAAGCGTGCCTTTGCAGAACCGGGCAAGCTCAATATGAACAAGGTTATGGCTCAACAAGCCAGGCGAATTCTCGACAGAATTGTCGGCTATCAGATAAGCCCGCTGCTGTGGAAAAAAGTTACGCGCGGTTTGTCGGCTGGTCGCGTCCAGTCTGTGGCCGTCAAAATAATTGTCGAAAAAGAAAGAGAAATTCGCCAATTCAAGCCTGTCGAATACTGGCTTATTCCCGCGGTGTTCACCACCGACCTGCAAAGCAACTACAGCCGGGAATGGCTTGATTTTGTTACGCCAAAAACGCAAGACGACAATCCACCTACAATTGCCAGGCAGAATAAATGGCTTATAGAGCACAATGCCTTTAAGGCCGAACTGTACAAAGTTAATGATGAGAAGTTCGAGGCCTCGAAGACCGAAGAAGCCGAGCGGATATTTGAAGCCCTAAAGCAGGCGGAGTTTAAGATAGCGGATATAGAAAAGAAGGAGACCCTTTCGCACCCTTCGGCTCCTTTTATAACCTCGACTTTACAGCAGGCAGCGGCAAATCGGTTAGGTTTTACTGCGAAAAAAACTATGGCCGTGGCCCAGCAATTATATGAAGGCATTGACTTAGGCTCGATGGGTTCTCTGGGTCTCATTACGTATATGAGAACGGACAGTACGCATCTGTCGGAGGAAGCTATCAAAGAGGTGCGAAATTATATCAGTATGCACCTTGGCCCGGATTACCTTCCTGCCAAACCGAAGGTTTATGCCTCTAAAAAGGCCGCCCAGCAGGCACATGAAGCCATCCGCCCGACAGACGTTGACTTTACACCCTCCGATATAAAGCCGTTTCTTACTGACCAGCAGTTCAAACTCTACGACGTTATCTGGCGCCGCTTTGTAGCCTGCCAGATGACCTCGGCCAAATGGAATGTAACAAATCTGAATATCGCCGCCCAGACGTCACTGGGACAATGCCGGTACAAAAGCGCAGGACGGGTGCTGGTCTTTGACGGCTTTACAAAAATCTGGCTGACATCGTCAAGCGAACAGCAGTTGCCCGCAACGGAAGTCGGCCAAAAATTAGAGACCGTTGATATCAAGGCTGAGCAGCATTTCACAAAACCACCGCCCCGATATACCGAAGCGTCCCTGGTAAAGACACTCGAAAAAGAAGGCGTCGGCAGACCAAGCACATACGCCGCGATAATAAGCACCATACAAGACCGAGGCTACGTAGAGAAAACGGACAAAAAATTCTTTGCCACTGACCTCGGCGAGGTAGTTACGGACAAACTTAACGAGTACTTCCCGAAGATAATGGATATCGCCTTTACCCGCTATATGGAAGAGCAGCTTGATAAGATTGAAGAACAACATGCAGATTGGCTTGGTGTTTTGAACGACTTCTACGGCCCATTCAAGCAAAACCTCGAGACGGCGCAGGCAGAAATGAAACATGCCAAAGCCGAAATGACCCCCAGCGAATATGAATGTCCGAAGTGCGGCAAGCAGCTTGCTTACAGATTCGGCAAAAATGGTAGATTTCTTAGTTGTTCGACGTATCCGGAATGTAAATTTGCCTGTCCCTGTGACAAAGAAGGCAAGATGCTTGAGGAAAAGGTAAGCGACCATAAATGCCCGGTTTGCAGTAAACCGATGATAAATAAAAACGGCCGATTCGGCCCATTCCTCGGATGCAGCGGCTATCCGGACTGTAAAACAACCCTCACACTGGACAAGCAAGGCAACGTCTTGCCGCCAAAGCCGCCGCCGGAACCCACCGGAATAAAGTGCTACAAATGCAAAGACGGCGAACTGGTAATCAGGCAGAGCAAGAAAGGACCTTTCTTAGGCTGCGGCAGGTTCCCAAAGTGCAGAACCATAATCAGCATCAAGGAGATGGACCATCTAAAGCAATTGCAGTCAGCAGGACAATGGCCCCCTGAAACCTGGGAAGAAGCCGACGAAATCCTCGGTAGAAAAAAAGCCAAGGTGCCTGTAAAAATCAAAAAATAAGGACTGGTAAAGTCCTTACCAATCCGGTATTGGTCGTCCGCTTGGCCAGCTTAATATAAAAGTATTAGGTCTCGGATACGCTGAGACCTGTTCGACATGACTGTCCACAAACACCGCATAGGCAAAACCCTTATTCAGGTCCCCGCCTGGAGCGTTATGGTAGGTGGCGAAGCAATCAGTGTTACCGGGAGGTGTGGAACGTAAATTGTTGTCATTGATTCCAGCGCCGCTAAGGCCCGGAATGGACCACGTATTCTCCTCAGAGAAAAACATCACACGTGCCGGATTCTTTACCTGGAACTCATTCCGAACGTTCGCCATATTGGTACGATATTGTGAGGGCACCGCACCCCATGCGTCGCCGTTGAGATAGGAATTCATACAGTAGCTATATTGAGGTTCGAGGGGAATTGTCTCATTTCGATGGGTGCCCACCATTTTGGCAACAATATTGAATTCCGGACACAGGTGAATATCTTTGTCTTTCAGATATGGCCAGAATTCACCGCCAAGTTCCGGGTGTAGGTTAAGACTCTGGCTTGCATCGTGCCATCGGTGCCCTCTACCGCCATCTTCGTAGAGCCAGGTGAATGAATAAGGAAAAGAGCCCTCATTATCGTCTAAGTACATCCTCCCCGCCAGCCCATACTGATTCAGGTTGGCTTTACAGATAATATTCCTTACCTGCTTTTTCACCCGCTGCAGTGCCGGCATTAGTATCCCCATCAACAATGCGATAATGGCTATCACCACCAAAAGCTCTATTAATGTAAAGCCTTTTCGTTTGTACATTCTGGTTCTCCTTTTCTTTCAGAGAAAATTCTTACAACCCGACATTTCATTAAAATTCTGATGTACTTCGCGCTGGGTCAATCCACCATAATTATAACATAAAAATTGCAAAACCGCACTAAAAATGTATAATGATTATCGTATTTAAAAATTATTCTGTAGAGAACCGGGCAAAATGGATAAAAAAAAACAAATTGAAACAAAGCCGCTCGAAATAATCGAGCCGATAGGCAAACGTGTCCTGATTCGCAAAGACGAGGATAAAAAAGAAACCAAAGGCGGTATCCGACTGCCCGACAACATAGAAATCCCCACGATAACAGGCCGAATCATAACAATCTCCGCTGAGGTCGAAAACTCAATGGACATACCACTGCGTCAATACGACAAGGTGCTGTTCAATCCCAAAGGCGCCATTCCCGTCGATTTCGAAGGGGATAATCGTCTGTTTGTGGTTGACGTCGAAAACGTAGTCGCTGTCTTTAGAAAATCATAAAATCACTTTCATCCTTCGTAGTCCCGATTTTCTCGGGACGGAGAACAGACCACAAATACGCACCCAAAACGGTCGTTGGTCGGCAAGAACAGCGCACGACAACTAATCTTCAAATTCAGACTTGGCGTTTTTACGGTATTTTGGTATAATTATTAAAGCCCCGATGTATCGGGGTTCCGCCGGCGTTATTTCGGAAATTGAGTACGGAGAGAAAGGTGTTTATCATAACTACAAAAAGGCTTTTCTGTATTGCGCTGATTCTTGCTTCGTGCTGCAGGCTACTTGCTGCGGACCCGAACGCCTGGGAACAACTGAACCTAAGCTCTACCGGCATCGCAGGGGTAACTGTTTATTATGAGAAATCGTTCGAGCCGAAACTGCCTGTCTTTGAAAGGGAGTACAAAAAATTCCTTGCCGAAAAGGAAAGTGCCAAAGCAATCAACGCCAAAAAAAACCAAATCTTCGCTGATATTAACCAAATCCTGGGGATAAGTGAGCCGGATACCGAGAAGCAGGATAAACTCTGGACAGGTCTCCTCGGAGTTTTTTCTTTAGAAAAGACGACTTTTTATATTGTTAAGCAGGGCACGATAAAGGATTTTTTGCGTGCGGGCGGGCAGCTTCCAAATTTCACCTATGACAAGGCCAGCGATAACGCTACCTACAACCCCGAATTCAAAACTACAAGCGAAGATGGACCTATCAAAGATTTTGAGTTTACTTTTCCTATCGATTCTGATGAGACCTTTGAAAAAGACGTTAGTCAGATTTTCCAAATCTTACAGGTCGCATTGGGCAGGAGTAAACCCTATCTAACAATTCATGAAGTCGTCGAAGCAAGTTTGCTTATGCAAACCAAACCCACAGACCCATACTGGCGATGGTTCAGTGATGGTTTTGCGAACGCGATAACTATCGAGATTTTGAAAAAGTACACCGGGGCTGAAGATGCGGAAGAATTTGCCGAAGCCTATGACGTAAGCAAGTATAAGAAACTGGAGAAGGAAATCAACCTGCGTTACTGGATGGGATTGAATTTCTGTATAAAAACGCCGTTGGAATACGAAAGTGAACTACGAATGGCACGATACACCTACGCAACCTATGAAGCGCAGCGGCTGATTGAAAAACACGGCTTTGATTGTGTTCGCAAGATACTCGACGAGGTGTGTACGAAAAAAACCAGAACAGGACAGGACATTCTACAGGCCATAAAGCAAGTTACCGGCGATGACATACAGCAGCGCCTTGGCCATTACCAAACCTTCGAAACTCGCAAAGAGGGCATGGCTAAATACACCGGCTTGCTCAACGCTGCATCGGGAAAAAAAGATTACGAACAAATGCTCATCAATGTAATCCGTCTGCTGGAATTGCAAGACAGCCAATTATCGCCGACCGGCCTACGCTCCTACAAAGAAGCAGCCCTGTTGCTGTTTAAGCTGGGGTACGAAAAGGCAGGCGACGAAGCAATGCACAGTTGCGTAGAGCTTTTCAAAAACAGCGGAATGCCTTTAGCCCGTGATGCGGCTTTGGAAACGTTCATAATTTATGCTTTCAACACCAAAAACGCTAAAAAAGCCGAGAAAATGGCAGAGGAGCTCTTGAAGACCAGGCCCAATCATCTGCCTGCCCTTACAGTCCAGATGGTTGTGCACGCTGAAGCTAAAAGACTCACTGAAGCTAAACAAATAGCAAAAAGAATTCAAAGCTTAGATAAAAACAAACAATCAATGGCTTATAAGACTGCATCCCATGTCCTCGCAACTGACCCGAACCAGCAGGGACCGGACAAATAACCTCTAAAAATAGGGGGATAATTTCATAGAGTATGTGTAATGGAAAACTATATTCCAAAATCCGAATATCGAATAGTGAAAAGTGCCTAAAGTGAACTAAAGTTGCCCAGTTGTAGAAGCTTGTTTGTCGCTGTCGAAACTGGTATCGGACTGGAAGCTCGACGTTGGATGCTCGAGGAAAAGCGAGTTTCAAGCTTCTATGACGAGCATCGATACGAGCATCGACAACCTTAAACGAAAACTGCACTTTAGGCACTTTACACTTTAGGCACTTTAGTTCACTTAATTAATATTGTTTCGGATTTCATATTTTATCCTTACTTGCTTATCGGATTATGGCTGACAAAAAAAGAAATACCTGGCCTGCCAGAATAGAAAGGACTTTCACCTCAATATTGCCTGTCTCCCGAAGACGTAAAGGTCAATGTATCAACTGTGGGGCATGTTGTAAGCTGCCGAATGCCTGCCCTTTTCTTATATACAAACCGGATGGCAAATCTTACTGTTCCATTTACACAATTCGACCCTTGAATTGCAGAAAATACCCGCGAACTGAATCTGAGTTTATCACGGCGGATACCTGTGGTCATAAGTTTGACTAATTTATTTACAAGTCCTAAGGCCTGTTTTTCGCACCACGTCTTGTAAATACGAACAAACTACCCAGGACTAACAATACACCCGTGGCAGGTTCTGGTATCACTTCGCTTCCTTTCGAAGATACAGACCTGCTTATTTTCGGGGTTCCCCCTCCTGCACCCCCACTCATGCCGCCTGTCTGGCCATAGTTCGCAACAGTGGTAACCAAACC
Organism: Planctomycetota bacterium; assembly: GCA_022566315.1. GTDB lineage: Bacteria > Planctomycetota > Phycisphaerae > Sedimentisphaerales > Anaerobacaceae > NIOZ-UU13. The sequence goes on along the minus strand of JADFJC010000026.1, from coordinate 14,312 downwards.
GCTGCCGCCGCCACCACCGCCAGGCATGCCATCTTCCGCAGCCAGGACGCCATATTCGCTCTGCTCAAATACTGCAATAATTATCTTCGTTTTATCAAGATAAACAATCGTGCTGGCTGCCGCCGGGTCGCTCACATCGCCAAGCCAGTAAACGAATTGATAGCCCGGTTTTGGGACCGCGGTCAAAGTAACCTCCGAATTTAGTTTAAAGTGATAAACCCCCGCGATTGGAGTTATTGCGCCGCCTTTAGCTGGGGTCTGCTGAAGGAGAAGCGCAACATTGGGCGTTTGGCAGTATGCGGGCGCAAACAGCCAGCCCACAATGATTGCAATGGCTGATATGAGCCTCTTCCACCCAACGAATGTCGGGCCGCCAAATTTAATCACATTACACCCCCCAAGTGTTCACAAATGCCAACGCTACTATTTAACCAAATTAACCCCCAAAAGTCAAGGTTTTTCTCGAATTTGCAGCCGTTACGACTATAAACAGCCCACAGGAGGTTAACTGCGATAATTCATGGCAGGCTGTTATAGGACCTCTCATGGCAGGAAATTTACAGAATTTTTCTGTAAAATTTTATAAAAAACGGCTTTATGCAATAAAAAATCCTTTGCTTCCCATAGTGTACGCCCGATGAAATGCTCATTTTTTACCAAGGCAACGACCAATTAGTACCTCACTTTTCGCGCTGGTTGTTGGGGTTTTATCGGTCTTTGCGTACAAATCGGCTGATGTTGCGGATCGCCTGCCGCAGACGCTGCTCGTTTTCCACAAGAGCAATACGCATATAATCTTCGCCCCTTTCACCAAAGGCCCTGCCCGGAGCGATTGCAACCTCGGCATACTCCATCAGGTCTATTGCGTAGTCGATACTGCCCTTGCCCCCGGAATGTTCCTTCGGCACTTTTGCCCATACGAACATTGAGGCGCGTGGTTTTTCCACTTCCCAGCCGAGCCTTCCAAGACCCTCGCAAACCACATCCCGCCGCGACTGGTACCTCTGGTTTTGAGTGATTATATCATCGTCACAGTCTCGCAGCGCAATAATGCCGGCTATCTGTATCGCCTGGAATATGCCGTAATCGTAATAGCTCTTTATCGTGGCGAGATAATCTATCATATCCTTATTACCCGCCACGAAGCCTATGCGAAAACCCGCCATATTGTACGGCTTGCTCATCGTGATAAATTCAACGCCGATGTCCTTCGCTCCTTTGACCGAAAGAAAACTCGGTGCTTTATAGCCGTCAAAGCAGGTCTCGCCATAAGCAAAGTCGTGAATGACCGCTACGCCGAACCGTTTTGCTAATTCGACTACCGGCTCGAAGAAGCCCTCATCAACAGTCATAGCGGTCGGATTGTGCGGGTAATTGAGAATCAGTAATTTGGGCTTTGGATACATATTTTCAATTACCATTGCGACGCTATTTATAAATTTTTCATCGTTACCCAAAGGCACAGATACAACATTTGCCCCCGCCAATGCCACTGCGTAATTATGTATCGGAAAAGCCGGGGCGGGGACAATCGCGGTATCGCCCGGGCCCATCATCGCCAGGCACAAATGACTAAAGCCTTCCTTCGAGCCGATACAGGCCAGCACCTCCGTCTCCGGGTCGAGCTGCACGTTCCATTTGCGTTCGTATTTTTTCGCAACTTCTTTTCGCAGGTTCTTAATGCCCTTCGATGCACTGTACCTGTGGTTGCGTGGGTCCTGGGCCGCCTCGCACAGCTTATCAATTACAATCTGCGGCGCCGGGTCGGATGGATTGCCCATCCCCAGATCGATGATGTCTATGCCTGCCTGTCGTTTGGCAAGTTTTAGCGCGTTCAATCGCCCAAACAGATAGGGCGGCAAACGTTTTATTCTCTGTGCCGGCTCAATCTGCCTGTCAGAGACCCGCCTGCGGTGATTATCCATCTCAAATTCAGCCATAATCTTTTCCTGGATTCAATAAGAATGACGTTTATGCTATTTTGTTAGAGTCCTTTTAATACAATCGGACAGTTTATACCGAACGGATAAATTTTCAAAGCGATTTTATCCGCCTCAGACGACGATTCTCGCCCCACAACTCTATGCAGTGGTGATATCGACATTTGGATTATTTGCTGCGAATGTGGGTTTACTTTCATAATACCCTGTAGCACAAAAGTTTACATTCATTCTTTCTAAAATTGGCTTTGATTGGCTTTGTTTTGCATAATCGTAGTAAAACTCACTCTCTATTTGGCCGCTCGCCAAGGCGAAGGCCCTTGCCGGAGCACGGCTGATTCCGCCCTTACGGCCCAAAAAGGCACTATCCCCAATACACGATACGATATACGATATACGATACACTATTCACCATTCACCATTAAATTAACCGCCTTCGGAGGAATCGAACGCAACATATGCACGTGGTTGACCACCAGATGCCCTTCGAGAATCTTGCTCTCCCTGTGACGCGGCCAGCTCCCGGAACACGCCCCCGAGATGCTGCCGCAGCTTCCCATAAAGCGTCTTGCGCCGCCACTTCGGAATGAACACCACATGGTATTTGCATTCCCATTTCGCATGCCTTAAGCTCTCGTAGTCGTCCATCAGATTTCCTTTCTGTGATACTTTGAGCGGTTCACAGATTGTGAGACTGATGGACGAATCCCGGAATTGTCAAACTCTCTCAGTCACCCGGCAAAGCCGGGGGATTACCTACTGATTTATTTTGTTGACAATATCAAATGAGTGCCTTACACTCTTGCAGTACCAATGTCAAGCACGTTGCATAAAAAAATTACAGAGCAAGATAGCGATCTGTCGGTCTCGAGAGAAAAAGGGGTATTTTTTTGCTTAAAGGGAGCTTATTGTATATGCAGCGGAGTCCAGCTAATTCAAATTTCACGTAAAATGGAAACTACACCTTTAGTTATCAGTATCAGTCGATATTGAAAAGGAGGTAAGTAAAAACGAGAACGAGTATGATTGTTGCGTGTTTCACTTTTGTCTGTATTGTCGGCATCGTCGCCGTGCCTGACATTCGTGGTCAGGATTCCAGGGAACTAATTCTCAAAGAAGCCGAGTCGCGACTGCGTGCGGTCTACGATCGGGGGGAGTTCCGCGCCAAGAGATTTCGTGCAAACTGGCTCGGTGACAGTTCGGGCTACACGGTTTCGGAGCCGGTTCCCGGGGCGGAAGAACGTGTGCTGGTACGTTATGATGCCGCCAGCGGTAAACGCACCGTGCTGGACTCATCACGAACAGAGGATGCCGGCAGGTCCAAAAATATTTCCCCCGACGGCCAGCGCCTCCTCTACTCCGATCAGGGGAACCTGTACGTGCGCGATCTGCAAAGCGACCGAAAGATCCCCCTCACGAAGAACGCAGTCGGCAGTTCGGTTTCGAACAGCCGGGCGGTCTGGAGCCCCGATGGAAAGCGGATCGCCTTCGTACAATCGGACGCCTCCGATGTAAGGCTAAGGTCGGTTCTCGTCCAGGGCGACCCATCGTATCCGGAAGTGAAAGAAGTCCGATTTGCCAGGGTGGGCGGAACCATAGCGACACTGCGTATTGGCGTTGTTGATGCCCAGGGAAGCGAGACACGCTGGCTCTCCATTCCCGAACCAGCCGAGGGTTTCTATCTGGGGCAGGTCAGTTGGGCCGGGAATTCCGATGAACTGCTGGTGGAAAAGTTGAGCCGATTCCGCAACAAGCGAGAGTTTCTCATCGCCGACGTCCGCACCGGCGCGATCACCCGCATATTCCACGAATCCGATCCCGCATGGGTCATCGCGAGCTACCGTAAGAATGCTGGGCTGGAGTGGATCCGCGACGGCCGCGCATTCGTTGTGCTGAGCGAAAAGGACGGCTGGCGGCACGCCTATGTCTACTCGCGCGACGGCAAGGAGCTGGCCCTGCTGACGCCCGGCGAGAGCGAGATCATTGAACGTGCCGTGGTGGACGAAGCGGGAGGTTGGTTTTACTACCACGCGTCGCCTGACAATGCAACCCAGAAATATCTCTACCGTGCGCGGCTGGACGGAACCGCAAAGCCCGAACGGGTCACACCCATGAACCAGCCCGGCACCCACGACTACGACTTCTCCCCTGACGCCAAGTGGGCGTTCCATACCTACTCGACATTCGACACTCCACCCGTTACCGAACTCGTGGAGCTGCCCGAGCACCGGGTCGTGCGTGTGCTTGAAGACAACAAAGAACTGCGCAAAAAAATGGAGTCGCTGATCTCTCAGCCAACAGAGTTCTTCCAGCTCGAAATCAGCGGCGGCGTTGTCATGGATGCGTGGATGATCAAACCGGGCGACTTCGACCCTTCACGAAAATATCCTGTTTTCGTGTATGTGTACGGAGAGCCGCACGGACAGACCGTGCTGGACGGATGGGGACGCAGCCACGCCGACTTCCATCGGGTGATCGCCGAACTCGGCTATCTTGTGGTGTCCATCGACAACCGGGGCACACCGGCGCCGAAGGGGGCCGCTTGGCGGCGGTCAATATTTGGCAGCCTTGGCCCACTCTCCACTGAGGAGCAGGCGGCGGGTCTGCGGGAACTGGCCCGCACCCGGCCGTACGTCGACTTATCCCGGGTGGGCATCTGGGGTTGGAGCGGTGGTGGCTCGAACACCCTTAACGCGATGTTCCGGAAGCCGGATGTCTATCACGTAGGGATCGCCGTTGCGCCCAAGCCGCAGCCGCATCTCTACAATGCGTGGTTCCAGGAGATCTACATGGAGACGCCCGAGGTGAATCCGGAGGGATACCGCCAGTCCGCCCCAATCAACTTTGCCGAAGGCCTGAAGGGAGACCTCCTGATCATTCACGGTACGGGCGAGACCAACACCCATCTCCAGATTACCGAAGGGCTGGTGGATCGCCTCATCGAACTTGGCAAACAGTTCGATTACATGGCGTATCCCAATCGCAACCATGGGCTCCGCGAAGGTCGCGGCACGACGATGCACCTGCGAATGCTCATCACGCGGTATCTCATCGAACACCTGCCGCCTGGTCCGCGGTAAGCATCCACCGGTTTCATTCTCAGCCCCGTTGATTCCTGTTAACCGGGCGTTTCGCTTAAGTTGCATGCGCTGAAAACGGCGTCAGTGACTGCGGATTTATGTCGTTTCTCTGATTACTGAGGCAATGGTCTTGATTTAGAGCATTTTAAGATATGATGTACTGGTTTAGACCGTTATGAGGATGTCGCTTACAAAGAAGATTATACAGCCATATTGAAATACTGTCAATAACTCTGATGCCACCAGCCGAAACCGCAATAGGCATAAGCCGGACACGAAAACTTAAAATGCTCTAACGTGGTTCATCAGGTACCATGTGTTAACATAATGTTAATTTTAAAAAAGTATTATTTTAGATGAATTTATACCCAAAAAGCGCGCATTTTTACCAATTTTTGCTCACTTTTGCTCCATTTTCCGTTATCTTTTGACGTTTTACTCTTGTCTATATTACCCAAGCCCCGCAATTTGACACGCCGGCCCCCGTTTTCAGCCCATAAACCAATATCCCCACGAAAAAAAAACTAAAAAAATCCGAATTTCCCCCCAAATCTATGTAATTATTGTTGTGAATTTTGTTAATACCTCCCACTGGCTGGCAGTTGGCAATGATTAGTGATTAGTTGATTAGAGATTAAGAGCGTTACTCTTGTATTTGTCTGTTTCGGTATTGAATATAGGCTTCTCGCATCGCCACGTAAGGTTCAAGGGCCACGGACTTGAAGTCTTCGTACTCTCCGATGTGAAATGAGCCCTCGTTGGTAACTTTCACAGCGGATATACCTGCCGAAGTCTCCCAGGGTTCCACGTAGCGCACCGGATTGAGAAACGCATCACCCGCCATACCCAACGAATCCCGTACGGTGGATGGGCCTAAGAGTGGCCAGACGATATAGAAGCCGTTGTCTATGCCATGAACCGCTAATGTCTGGCCGAGGTCCTCCTCGGCGGGTTCCAGTCCGTATTGGTCTCTCGCCGGGTCGCCGAACCCCAGAACACCTGCCGTGCTATTGACTAAAAACCGGCGCAGCTCAGTGTCGGCCGAATCCCCTTTCCCCTGCAACAGGCAGTTCACGTAACGAACGGGCGTGGTGAGATTATAGAAGAAATTGCTTACACCGGTTCGAGCCGGCTCGGGTACAACCGCTTTGTATGTCTGGGCACAGGGTTTGAACACCCAGAAGTAGAGTATGTCATTCACGTTGTACATTATCCGATTCAAAGGCTCCAGTGGATCGGCCACCTCAATCATCTGCTCGTCAAGTTCATCTTCCAGAAAATCAAAATCTTCATCTCGATTCTCGATTCTTGATTCTTGATTCTCGTCGAGTATCGAGTATCGAGTATCTCCACAGTCCCGAAAGGGACGCCTTGCGGCGGACACCTTGCGGTGGAGCATCGATTTCTCGGAGACCGCGCAGCCGGCGGTTATGACAGCCACGACGACAATAGACAAAGCCTGTAGTCTCATACCTTTCCTTTTAACGATTGTATCTGATCCTCTTGATGCCATCTTATAGTAATCATTTCGGACTCTCAAGTCTCTTTACCAAAAGGTTTCACTATAATCAGCATTTGCGGCAGGAGGGTAAGGGCGGCAAGAAGTGCAATGAGCATTGCTAATCCTATCAGCAGGCCGAAATAAACACTCGGAATGAAATTGGACAGGGACAGGATGGAAAAACCGATGATAATTGTAATCGAAGTATAATACATAGCGTGGCCAATGCTTCCATGGCATCGATGCATTGTTGGTAGATATCTGCGGTCTTTCTGAAATTCGTCTTTGAATCGGTGGATATAGTGAATCGTGTTATCGACGGCAATTCCTATGCTGATGGCCGCTATGGTTATCGTCATCATATCCAGAGGGATATTCAGCCAGCCCATCACGCCGAGCACGACCGCGACCGAAAGCACGTTGGGGAGCAAAGCGATTAGGGCTATTTTCAACGACCTGAATAGTACCAGAAACATCCCGGTCAGCAGCAGCACGGTAATGCCCAATGTCAGTATCTGCGAGCCGAACAGGCTTTGCAGCATATTGTTGTACAGGACCAGCAGGCCGGCCAGATGAATATTTTCCTCGTTAAGCTCTAATATGCCGGTCAGGTCCTTCTTTATCTTCTTCAGCAGCTCGTTGCGCCTCAGACTCTTATCAGAATCCCTGACTCGGACCCAAAAGCGGACCTGATTATGCTCTACCGAGACGTAGGGCTTGATGAGCATGGTCTTGAATTCGTCCGGGGTTTCACTATAGAGCAAAGCGAGTTCAAAACTATCCAAAGGTTTGCCATTGTTCAACTTCTCTGCAATTCCCAACATAGTGGCCAACGATAACACCTTGCCGGTTTCCGGCAGGTTATCAAGATAATGGTGCACGGCCTTTACGCGGTCCATCTTTTCGGCGTTAAACCAGTATTTCTCATCCGCTGCGGCTTCATCGTATTCATCGAACTCATCGAATTCATCGTCACTTTCTGTCACGGCAGGCTCGGTGGATGCTATCAAAGTATCAGGTTCCTCGAAATCTATGATGACATCCAGCGGAGTAGTACCGCCCAGGCGTTGGTCGATTAATTTCATGCCCTGGTGAATCTCGGTGTTTTTGTGAAAGTAATCGATAAAACTGTTTTCCACATCTAATCTCAAGATGCCAATGAGGCTGCAAACAAGGACCAGGCCGCTAATTCCTATGGTCAGCACGCCGTGGGCCTCGGTAAATCTCGCTAAGATGGATGTCAGGGAAAAACGCCACTGGCCTTTTTTGGGTGGAGTTTCTTTGGGCATCATCATCAGCACGGCTGGGAAAAGCAGAAAGGTTACTATCAGAGACACAATCAAACCGGCAATCATCATCCAGCCGAAGGTGATGACCGGCAGGATGTTACAAAGCACCAGGGACCCAAAACCGGCAATGGTGGTTAGTACCGCATACACACAGGGCCTCAGCTTCAGCAGAACGGTATCGAGAATCAGATCACGATTGAGGGCTTGCGGATTCCGGACAAGCAGCTCCCGGTAACGTACAATTAGATGAATCACAATAGCTAAGGTGATGATAAGCTGTAAAGAGATGAAATTGGAGGATATGACCGTTACCTCCCAGCCGAACCATCCCAACAGACCAATCATGCAGATCACGGAGACCACGCAGCAGAGCAGCGGCAGGCATATCCAGCGTATTCTCCTGAAAATTATAAACAGCATAAGAACCAAAAAGAGCAGGACCCCGATACCAAACACCTTCAAGTCGTTCTTAATGAAGGTAATCATGTCGTCTGCAATCATACTGACGCCACCGAGAAACAGCTCTGCATCCCGGCGATAGTTATCCATAATGTTTCGTATCGCCGTGATATCCTGATGGCGCCGCCGCCTCATTTCGTCCTTATGTTGTCGGCATTGCTCAACCACGCCCTTGAGTTCGGCGCGTTCCGTAGGAGTCAATGAACCGGATTCTTTCTTCTGCTGCAGCTCATTGCGGCGTTCCAACAAATCGCGATAAGCATCGTTGCCCGATAAATAGACTAACAGGGCCGTTGTCTTTAAATCTGAGCTTACCAACAGGTTCTGATAAAGAGGACTATTCTGAAATTCTATCTTGGCCATATTCATATCTGTCGTCGGCGATTCAAGGGTGGGCAGATCGCCCGTAAGCTCCTTGAGTGAGACGGGCGGACTTTCCAGCAGTGGGACATCCAGAATGGAAAGCACCGATGAGACACTTTCCAAAGACCTTAAATCCTCTCGCAGCCGGGCTAACGTGGTCAGCGTTTCCGGCGAGAACAGGTCGCCTCCGGGAGTATATGTCAGGACCAGAAAGTCTTGTTGTCCATAGCGGGAGCTGATTTCACGCGAGTAGCGCAGGTCCTCATCGTTCTCCAGAACTAACGTCTCCGCGGAGGCGTCCAGCCTGAAACCTCTGGCGCCGAAGCCAAGAAAGCCAACCACTATTAACACACAGAGAATGACTGTCTTAGGATGCCCCAGGACCACCCGGTCGAAAAAGAATGGTGCCACTGAGTGATGTTTCGTCATAGTGCCCTTTTGGTATTGGTTATCAGAAAAGTGCCTAAAGTGACAGCTTTGCTGTCATTCTGAACGCAGCGCAGCGAAGTGAAGAATCTCTTTTTCGTTGACCAGATCCTTCGGCTTCGCCTCAGGATGACACTTACGTGTCACTTTAGCTCACTTTAGTTCACTTATTCCGGCGGTTTCTCCAGCCGAGAGAGAAGGTCCTCAACAGTGTCGCGGCGAAGGATTTCGTCGAATTGCGACCGGTAGGTCAGGAGGATGCTGACGCCTTGTATTTCCACATCATATATCTTCCAGCGTTTCTCTACCTTGCGAAGCTTGTATAGTATTGCCACCTTTTTATCCTTGTATCTCAGCTCCGACGGGATGTAGATAGTCTTCTTCTTTTGCACTTTGGGTTTGAACAAGATTTTTTCATCCTTGTAGAGCGCGATTTTCTTCCAATACGACCTCTTAAGCCGTTCGCTAAAAAGCCGGGTGAATTTCTCGCGTTGTGGTGGGGTGAATTTTGGCCAGTGTCTTCTCCCCAATGCAAGTTTGGCCATCAATGGGAAATCAAAGATCGGAGTTACGATTTTACTGATTTGCTTCTCTTTGACTTTTTGGTCGATGTCCTTGTTCTGTAATATCGAAACAACGGCGTCCCACTTGTTACGCAAGAACTCTTCTGGGTTGTTTGGATCATTCGGGTCATTAGGGTCCTTATTATCCGCGTTGACAACCTGAGACGCAACCAGGAAAACCAGACCTGCACAAAGCAACCTGAGCCAAAATCCATTCCGGCTGACATTATCCATTTAAGAATCTCTCTAATATTAATAGTTCAACCGTAGCAGGTTAGCCGGCTATTTCACCGGAACATTTGTCAATCTTCAAAAGGTACACTCGCCGAATAGTTCGGCGCTTCTTTGGTTATTTGTATATCGTGCGGATGCGACTCACTGACCGAAGCTGCGCTTATGCGAACAAATCGGCTGTTTTTTCTAAGCTCTTCAATATTTCTCGCTCCGCAATAACCCATACCTGCCCGCAGCCCACCAACTAATTGATAGACAAAATCACTGAGTGTCCCGCGGTACGGCACCCGCCCTTCTACGCCTTCGGGCACGAGTTTGCTTCTCTCAGACGAGCTGCTTTGACCATATCTTTCCGCCGAGCCTTGGACCATCGCCCCTAAAGAGCCCATACCCCTGTATTCTTTGAACTGTCTGCCTTTATAAATAACTAATTGTCCCGGACTTTCTTTCAGGCCGGCAAACAATGAGCCAATCATCACGCTCGAAGCCCCGGCCGCAATCGCCTTGGTTATATCACCGGACTGCCTTACTCCACCGTCGGCGATAACGGGAATATTATGCTTTTGTGCCACCTTGACGCAGTTGATTATCGCCGATACCTGGGGCATTCCCGCGCCGGAAATTATCCTCGTGGTGCAGATTGCGCCGGGCCCGATACCGACCTTCACGGCATTGGCACCGGCTGCTATCAAATCCTCCGCCGCCTCAGCGGTCGCAATATTGCCCGCAATCACGTCTATGTCATACTCAGCTTTTATCTTCTTTACGGTATCGATAACGTTCTGCGAATGGCCGTGGGCGGTATCGACTACGATAATATCGACGTCCGCTGCTATTAAGGCCTCGATTCGCTCATACTCGTGAACGCTCACCGCAGCACCGACGCGCACCCGGCCTCGCTGGTCCCTGGCCGCTATCGGATATTGCTGAACGCGGTCGATGTCCCTCATAGTAATCAAGCCGACTAACTCGTTATCTCCATTAACCAGCAGCAGTTTCTCAACCTTGTGTTTCTGAAGAGTTTCCTTGGCCTGCTCAAGTGTCGTCCCAGCAGGGCCTGTAACAAGATTGTTCTTTGTCATTATAGAGCTTATCTCGACGTCATAGTCCTTGAGAAATTTCAAATCTCTGCGTGTCAGAATACCCACCAGCTTTTTGCCATCGACGATGGGGATGCCGGAGACGTTCTGCACGTTCATCAGCTCCTGCGCTCTCCTGACGGGCTGGCCCGGCGATAACGTTACAGGGTCGAGAATCACCCCATGCTCGGAGCGTTTGACCTTGGCCACCTCTCGCTTTTGCGCCTCGACCGAGAGGTTCTTATGAATTATGCCGATACCGCCTTCCTGGGCCAGCGCTATCGCCAATGCCGCCTCGGTAACCGTATCCATAGCAGCCGAGACAATCGGGATATTTATCGTGATATTGTTGGTCAATTGTGTACGGGCGTCCGCCTGGCTCGGCACAAAATCGCTCTTGGCCGGTATCAGCAGCACATCGTCGAAGGTTATACCTTCAGCGACAATCTTACTCTTATCCATTTTTCATTCCAATAGAATATACAATGGTTAAATTTATGCCTCTGGCATTGGTCATCAGAAAAGTGCCTAAAGTGTAAAGTGCCTAAAGTTAAAAAGAATGAAAATGAATAATGAATATCTCCACAGGACACCTGACGGTGGAACAAGGAATTTCGAATTTCGAAGTTTGCTATTAGTCATTCGATATTGGACATTCTTTTTTTATAACTTTAGTTCACTTTAGCTCACTTTAGTTCACTTATTCCGCGAGTATAATATCACTGCAAACCACCGTCAAACCTATTTTTCTCCCTCTGCCACATCGCGGCTTGACTTATCGAGATTTTGGGGTTGATAAAGGTGAAGCTTTGGCATGATATTTAGCCCATCAATTTATTGATGTGTTATTCTCCCCCCGGATTTACTTGTTTATTATTTTCTTGCTTTATAGCATTTTAATTTATTGTGTTCGTATATCCACATGATTTGAACCATCCTTTCGCATCGCTGGTAGTTACCGCTTCAAGTGCTTTGGCAATAGCATTTATCAGTGCTTTTTCTGTTCTGGCTTTCAATGTTCTTAAAATCGCTTTGATCTTACTCCACATCTTTTCTATCGGATTCAAATCGGGTGAATACGGCGGCAAAAACCAAAGTTCGGCACCAACTGATTCTATCAAGTCTCTGGTCTCTTGATTCTTATGCGCTGAGAGGTTATCAAGAACCACAATGTCGCCTGGCTTAAGAGTTGGCAAAAGAATATATTGAACATACGCCAGAAAAACTTCTTTATTGGTCGCCCCATCAACAACCATACAGGCAGTCGAGCCATCCAAACGAACCGAGGATATCATAGTTGTTGTACACCAATGACCAGCGGGGACATTATCGACTACCCGCTGACCCGCTTTGGCCCGGCCATACAACCTTGTCATGTTCGTCTTTGCACCCGATTCATCGATAAATACGAGCTTTTCAAGGTTCATTGCCTCTTGAGCTTTTTGCCACAACCAGCGTTTGAGTTTTACATCCTCTCTGTCTTGCTCGCTGGCATGCAACGCTTTTTTTTATAGTGTATATCAAGACGCTTTAATGTGTTGTGAATTGTAACTATGCTACATTCAACCACACCTGGAAAATACTGTTTTGTTTCTTCCAGTGTTGCATCCGGATGAGCTTCAATAAATCGCTCAAGTTCCCCCAAATTCTCGCCTTGGAACACGGGCTTTCGTCCTTTATTTGGGGATCTTGGTGCAATGGAACCTTCTTGTTTTCTTTGCTGCCTAAGCTTCTGTATCCATCGAGTTGTAACCTGAAATTGCTCTGCAATATGGTTGAGGCTGTATTTACCAGAATCATAGGCAACTAAAACACGTTTTCTTAAATCTATCGAATATGCTTTCATAAAAAACATATCGGCAATGCGAACAGAAAATCTTAAAATGCTCTAAACGAACAGCAACCTGTCATTCCTGTGAAAACAGGAATCCAAAAACCGCAGCGATAGTGTGGATTCCCGCTTGCGCGGGAATGACATAGAGAATCGGTTAGTCTGGGTATTATTAGTATATTCCCGGTGAAATGCAAGTTTTATTGAGATGTTAGTCAGCGCTATTCTTCATTCATAAATTCATAAAGCCTGGTGAGCGCATCGCGCCGAATCTGGCGAATCCTCTCTCGCGTCAGACCTAATTTCTTAGCGATTTCCTTCAGTGACATTGGCTTGTTTCCATCAAGACCGTAATGCAGGCGCAAGATATTTGCTTCTCTCGGGTCTATTTCGTCTAATAATCTCAAGGCCTTTGTTTCTTCTTCGTACGCAGCCAATGCATCCTCCGGTCTGCCGGCGTTTGGGTCTTCCAGAATCGCCTCGAGCATTTGGTCTTCGTCCGATACTTCACCGTTGCCAGGTTCACTTACAGAGCTAAGAATCTCAACGATGCGATATATAACTTTAGCCTTGCGCAGCGGCAGTTGCATAATATCAGCTATCTCTTCAACGCTTAGCTTTCTGCCGAGTTCGCTCTCAAGTTCGGCCGTAGTGTGCCGCCACTGATGTATCAACGCAACCATATAGGTGGGAATATGCACCGGCTGAAAGTTCTCCAGCAGTGCACGTTTGATACTTTGTTTTATCCACCACGCTGCATAAGTGCTGAAGCGAACCCCGCGGTTAGGGTCAAAGTAATCAACGGCTTTTATAAGGCCGAGATTACCTTCCTCAATCAGGTCGCCGAGGCTCATCCCCCGGCCGCCGTACTTTTTTGCGATATTAACGACCAGCCTCAGATTACTTCGCACCAATTGTTCCCTGGCCAACTGGTCGTTTTCTTCGGTAACCAGTTTGCCTAACGAACGCTCCTCTTTTGCACTCAGCAGCGGCGCCTCGTCAATCTCTTTTAGATATTCCTTTATGGTAACATCAAATGCTATAGCTCACTCCCGCCCGGCGAAAAACCTCTCGGCTTCGGCCATAAGGGCAAATTGTGGTTCGACCTTACCTCTTTTTTATAGGACGTTTGGCTCCCTGCCAGAGACAAACCTAATTTGAGGTATCGGTTAAATACGCCTCTGGGTTTACCACGTTAAAATTTTTCCCTTCCCACCTCACCAAGCGAGTTGCTGACTTTTCACGCGGCTTATATCACACTGTTGGATATAGAGTTTCTAATGGAGGTTTAGCCCATAAAATCCCCAGCCGACCATTGGCATATTAATTCGCCTCAGCCAACTTGGAAATCATCTCAAAACTGTCATTCTGAGCGAGGCCTACTCTCCCATTTACCATTCACCAATTACCAATTACCAATATCGACATAGGTATGCCCTCGCGGGCTTTCCCTGTCACACCACCGGGCATACGGGTCCGTACCACGGCGGTTCGGCTGGTTAAGCTGTTCCCTGTTTTGCCAATAAAGAAAGGCCCAAAGAACTAAA
>JADFJC010000137.1 GCA_022566315.1 Planctomycetota bacterium | reverse complement strand
GAGTGAGTTTTTGGCAAGATGCGGCGTCGTTATCCAGTCTGATTTGATTCACAAACAAAATGAAGGAGCAAAAAGAGAAGATAATTTAGCGGGACTTTTCAGAACGGTTGCCAGAAATTATAAAATAGACGTTCTTGGGGTAAGAGAATTCAAGGACTCAGAAAATTCAACTCATGCTATTGCGACCGGGGGCGTTCTAAGTAACGATCTTATAAGAAAAAACCTCGAAGAGTTCCTCGGGATCTCTATAACAAGACCGCAGCATTACCACAACATAGCAGCCATAGGCGCAGCGGTTAAAGGGATAGAGCAAAACAACAGCGTTGTTTTTAATATCGAGCAGCTTGACAAAATTGCAGCATACAGCAGGAAAAAAAGACAGTTCACCCCTGCCCTTCGCGAAAGTCTCGGAAAAGTAAATGAAAGCAGCGTTACCTTAAAAGGACAAATACTCCAAACAACAGAGGTCGTGCTGGGGATAGACGGGGGCAGTACGACTACAAAAGGGGCTTTGGTTGAGTTAAGAACAGGCAAGCTCCTTGACAAACTTTACATCAAAACTCACGGCAGCCCCGAGGAATCCTTAAAGCGTGTCCTAAAATACCTGAGCAGACACAGAGACAAAGTGATTGTAAAGGGAGTCGGAGCTACCGGCTCTGCGAGGAAACTGTACGAGAAGATTTTAGTCAGTAAAAAGAAATCAGAGCAATTAGCGAAAAAAGGAATAGAGCTTACAGACAGAATAACTGACGAGATTACCTGTCATGCCCTCGGCGTCAAGCACTGCAACCCTGAGATTGACACCATTTTTGAGGTAGGCGGGCAGGATATGAAGTTTACCAGTTTCGCTAAGGATGGAACGGTAAAAGAAGCGAAAATGAATTATAGCTGCCAGGCGGGTTCCGGCCAAACGCTTGAGAATATGGCTGACATCATAAATCTAAACGTGGAAGATTCCTTACAACAGGCCGCACTCAAGGCGGACAGGGTCCCGATAATAGACTCAACTTGCGGTGTTTTTATGGAGATGGATGAGAACAGGCTCATCGCCGAGGGTTTCAGCAAAGAAGAAATAGCCGCTGCGATAGTCAGGGGGACCGCCGCCAGTTATTATTTTAAGTTTGTCGGAGGCTCCCAGCACGCCGGCGATAAATGTTCCGCTCAGGGTGGCCCTCCTTTAGGAAAGGCTTTTCTTGCCGCACTTGCGCAGGTAACGGACAAACAAATAGAGGCCTATCCTCACAGAGAAATGTTCGGTGCCTGGGGCCAGGCCCTTGACATCATCGAGAACATAAAACAATTGGAAGCACAGGGTAAGAGCTGCGAATCCGCATTCAGAGGCTGGGACTTGGTCGATATGCCCTTTGAAAAGCGCAGAGTATCCTGCAAAGAGCTGTTTAAGGAAAAATCCTGCGGCGTTAGGGATTGTCAGCTCGAAGTTTTTTCCATTGAAGATGATGAAATAATTACAGGAGGCTTTTGTCCGAGAGGGAATTCCGAATCAGCCGAAAAGCCAAAAACAAACTATGTGGAAAAATACCACAAGATATACGAGAAGCACTTTAAAAAACAGGGATGCCTGCTCGGCGAGCTGTCTTCTTCGCAAATAGATAAGCAGAAGATGGTAACGGTGGGCATTAAAAGAAGCACTGCAACGCTTGGAGAAAAGGGAATTTGGAGCGCCGCCTTGTTCAGAAAACTCGGGTTCTACCCTGTTGTGTCACCGAGAACAGATAAAGAGATTGCAAAAATAGGAATTGACAACTCAAGAACAGAGTTCTGTATAGCCAGAAAGCTGGCAACGGGACACGCATCAGTATTAAATAAAAATCCGGATGTAGAATACCTGTTTAATCCGAGTTTTATCGAGCAAAGGACCAGTACCCCTCCGGACCTGAAGTACTGCATTTACACAGAGACGGAAGGATACATCTTAAACGATGTTCTTTCGCTCGACAAAAATAAACAGATAAATCCTATTCTGCACTTTGGAGGTACGGCTCTTCTCGTTCAGGCGTTTAGACAGGAGTTTGACAGATTGGGATTCGGCATCACGGATAGACGGATAAAAAGTGCCATCAGATATGCGGATGAGGCGGAAAACAAGTTCAAGGCCGAGCTTTATAAAGAAGGGGACAAGTTCTTAAAGAGAATCGAAGATAATAATGAAAAGGCATACGTGGGTCTCGGCAGAGATTATGTGCTGCTCGACCCGGAAGCAAGCTCAAACTCGGGGGCTATGTTCTCACAGATTAGGGGATTAAATTACATACCGCAGCTCTTTTTGGAACAAAAATTCGCAGACATTTCCCTTGACGGTATAGTGGAGAACGAATTCTGGGTCCAGAGCGTAAAGATATTAAAGGCCAATCTTTTCGTAGCGGACCATCCAAATTTGTTTGGCATAAGGATGATGAATTTTGCCTGTGGCCCGGACAGCTTAAAGATTTATCAGGAAGAAAAATTTCAACAGGCTGCAAATAAGCCGCTTCTTGTCCTGCTGACGGATGCTCAAACCAACAACGCACCCTTTGTAACAAGGACGGAAGCTCACGAAAGGGTTGTAAATCAAAGCAGGCCGAAAAAATTGGATATTGAGCAAATAAAAAGGCGCACGTACGATGGTTCCGAAGAAAGGACCTGGCTTCTTCCTAATATGGGAGATGCCAGTTTCGTCGGAGCCGCAGGCCTGAGACATTTCGGAGTAAACAGCAGCGTACTGCCGACAGACACGCCCAGGGGCTACCAGGTAGCCAGAAAGCACATCTATACGGAGGTCTGCCATCCGCTTAAAGGCGTTGTCGGTGATGCAATCGGTTTCCTGCAGGAAGAGATTGAAAGAAAAGGCAAAGAATACGTCGATAATCACTATCTTGTCATGCTTCCGACAACAAGCGGCCCCTGCAGGTTTGGGAAATATACGGAGCTGGTAAGGGGATTTATGGACAGGGAAGGCTTGGAGAAGGTCCCGGTGGCAGGTCCTTCTTCGGAAACCGATTATCAGGACATACCTTTTCCGAAGAAGCTTAGTGTGTCGGAAAAAAGCAAAATGCAGCAAATCTTGTTCAAAGGGATAAAAGCATCGGACCTGTTGGAGGATATAACGTTGAGATTTCGCCCGTATGCCGAGGATAAGGAGCTGGTGGAAAAACTCAAAAAGGAAAGGTTAAATGAGCTGGAAAAAACTGTCGAAAACGGCGCTGAAATGTCGGACCTCATAGAGTGGGGTAAAGAAACGGTATCCCTGTTCAAAGCGGTTAATCTGCGAAACCACAAGAGATTTCCTCTTGTTCTTTACATAGGGGAGATATATGTGAGGCAGCACGACCCATGTACTAATTTTGTAGTTCGCCGATTGGAAGAAAAAGGCCTGGAAATTGTAAGGGACCCTGTAATCGATTGGATAGATTATGTAAATAAAATGAATATAAGAAATTCCAGAAGAGACCTGAAGCTGGCGCTTAAGAGTTTCAATTTAAGCAGGACGTTAAAAGTGGCCGGAAAATTTACCAGGTCTTTTCTTAAAGGAAGGTATATGTCTTCTGTTGAAGAGGAAATAGCCCATCCGTTTCACGAAGTTCTTCAAGGCAGACATGTCCTTCCAAAGCCGATTGAGATGATAGAAACTTTGGAACGCAATCACGAAGGTCACGGCAATATCGAAGGAGAATCTCCCTTGAGCACGGGAATTGCTTATCATTTTATGAACGATTTAATTACACCGGCAGGCGGTGTCTATGTATCGGGAATATTCCACGTAGGTCCTTTTACCTGTATGCAGGAAGGAGTTGCAACCGCGAAAATAGAGGCGATGGCAAAAGAGTTAAGAAAGAGAAAACCCGATTTGGTCTTTCCGATTATTCACGCCTTTTTCGGCGATTCGCCAAGCGCAAATCTTGACTCGGAAATTGCGGTCTTCGCAGAGCAGTGCTACCAGAAACGAGAAATGCTAAAAGAAAAATATGGCTTTAAGGCGCCTGCGGTCGAAACTTCCGACAGAATAGATATTCAGCCTGTTCCTCGTTCTAAGCGCGCCGCCGAATCTCTGACCCGGACGAAGAACTAATGTGGATTTTATTTAATATTTAGGCCCCGGTTTTACCGTGGGTTCTTCTCCCCCGGTAAAGTGGGTAAATGGCACGCGTATTAGCCCATTTTCTTTAAAAGTTCTTTTCGGGCTTTGACTCGAAGTTTGGCGTTTTCGTGGCGTTTCTTTTCCTGTTCTGTTTCGGGCAATATCGGCGGTACAGCGGTCGGCCTTTTGTTCTCATCCAGCGCAACAAAAGTCAAGTGCGCCGTCGTCGCTATAACCCTGTTACCGCCGTATGGGTCTTCTCTGATAACCTGAACGCCCACCTCCATCGACGAACGGCCGACATAATTTATAGAGGCCTTTAATACAACCTGGTCGCCGATGCGAATCGGCTCCTTGAAGACCAGCGAGTCGATAGCTGCGGTAACAACCTCTTTTCCGCAGTGTCTTTGTGCCGCCATTGCCGCCACCATATCGATCCAGGCCACAATCGCTCCGCCGAACGCTGTGCCGTGGGGATTGGCCTGGTGGGGCATAAGTAAGTACCTTGTTTCCACCGCGCTGTCTTTAGGACTCTTTCCCTTTGGGTTTTCCATTATTTCACAGACCCGATAAATGTGTTCAGAATTCAACTTTCGGCACTTCGGTCCTTGCTTGCTCGCTGGCCTCGAAGTACTCTACTTTCTCTACGCCGGCCCGCTTGCAGAAAAACGCCCCGAAGAACTGCCGGTAATAAGCGTTCAGCTGCTCGACCGCCCCGTTATATCTTGTACGCGCAACTGCTATCCGGTTCTCCGTGCCTTCGAGCGCAACCTGAAGGTCTCGGAAGTTTTCATTGGCCTTTAGCTGTGGATAGTTTTCCTGTAGCATTAAGAGCCGGGACAAAAACCCGCTAAGTTCATTGGATGCCTCTATCTTGCCCGCCCTGTTGCCGGCCTGAAAATATTTCTCCCTCGATTTGGCAATGTTTTCAAATAGATCTTTTTCGTGTCCCGCATATCCTTTAACGGTTTCAATAAGGTTTGGTATTAAATCCAGCCTTCGCTGCAAAGCAGCATCGATGTCTGCCCAGGCCTTTTCCGCACCTTGTTCGAGGTTGACCGCTTTGTTATACCCCCCAATGTACCAGGAGAATGTCCCAAGGCCTAATAATAGCAAAACGACCAGCACTGCCACTAACACAACCCATATTGTTCCGAAGTTTCTCATTTTCTGTTTTCCTTTTTCACTTCTCGATTCTAAATTTCCTGTCTACCAGCCTCCGCTTGCTCCGCCACCGCCGAACCCGCCGCCCATGCCGCCACCGAACCCGCCGAATCCACCGCCGAAGCTGCCGCCCCCGAACGAACCGCTCCTGCCATAACCTCCATGGCCGCCGAAACCACCTAACATAAACGGCATAAAAAACAACATCCCCATTCCTCTACCCCCTCTACCCCCTCTACCAAATATCAGGAACATGAAAATCAACATCGGCAGAATACTGCAGCAGGGCAGGCCTCTTCTTATGTTCCTGCGTTTAGTTATCTTGGGCATGCCGGTCAGATTAACGCCGGATTCAGAAGCGATTTTCTGGACGATTTTTAAATTGGCTTGATAAATACCCTCGCTGTAGTTGCCTTGCTTAAGATATGGCACAAGGACATCTCTGCCTACCCGGCCGCAGAACTGGTCCGTAATAAAGCCCTCCAATCCATAGCCGACCTCGAATCGCCATTTTCGGTCGTTTTTCGAAAGGACAAAAATCATTCCATTGTCTTTGCCTTTTTGGCCGAGCTTCCATTTCTCAGCCAATTCAATTGAAAACAGCTCAATTGGAAGCTCTCCGGTTGTGTCCACGGTCAGGATGATATACTGCGCGCCGGTTTTTTGTTCCAGCTCGTGAAGTATCCCGTTTAGCGAACTCTCATGGGCGCTGTTTATCACGTTGGCGTAATCTTCGACATAATGGCTCGGCCTCGGCAAGTCGGCCGCTGCCCAGCAGGCTGTTGTCGCAGACGATATTACCAGAAGCGCTGCTATTAGCTTAGGAAGGAATTGTCGCATAATCAGACCTCGAGTTTATCGACGATAAGAGCTAATTGCTCGACGGTTGCGTAAATCGATTCAAAAACATTTTCCATATCGAGTTCGTTCAGCCGAGCCTTTTGGTGCTGCCATTTTACTGTGGTTTTCAGAGACGCCGTATCGATCAAAAACTCGCGGGTTGCTTTGCTGGTAGTCGGTTCAGCCCCGGCGACTCGGTCGATATCTTTTAACCACAGCATTGCTCGCAAGAGCGGCAGCAGCCCCTTTGTTGTCGAGATAAGAATGTCCCGGACGAGTTTCTTATTGGCCGCCGCAGCGATATAGCCCTGCCTTAATCTGATAAGCGTTGCCTTGAGCTCCCGCTCGCATTGAAGGCGAACATCTTTTTTATTAAAAGTTAGCGAGGCAAAAGGGTCGTCGCCTAAGACCGTCCGATGTGTTAATTGAAAATCTAAGAACTCAACGCCGAATACATCACGTGACCGCTCTATATAAGATGGTGTCATAAGCAGAGGCGGCGAGATGCGTTTTTTTCTCATCGTCTTAGCCAGAGGGGTGATTGATTTAAGCAATCTCAGAGTTTGCCTGCCCAGGACAAGGACGGTATTGATATCACTTTGGCCGGGCTTGAAATCCTCTGTCAGACTGCTGCCGACCACTGTGATGCTCTGTAGATTCTCGCCGAGTTCCGCTATAAGTTTCTCGGCAAAACTCTTCACAACATCACGAATTTGCATACGAAGAGCATCCAGCTTAAGTTCCCGCTTTGCAGGGTCCGTTGGTTTATTCTTGTTTTCAGTCATTTCGCTTTTACCTTTTCGTCTAAACACAAAATTATAAAATTGCGATTGGTCTCATAGTGTCGTATAATACCTAAACTATCGCGATAGGGCAAGCCCCACCCTGCCCCATAAATAAATATTTAAATATTCTTGACGCAGTGCCGGGCCAACCTATAATTGATGATATATGGCTGCGACTGTACGCCGCTTGTGTCTTCGGAAAGGATCTCGTATGGAACGGATAAGTCAATGGGAAACAGGTGATTATAAGATAATATTTGATCTTTCCAAACAGTGGCTCCCCCGGCTCAAATGGGCAGTCCCGTTTCTATTGATACTATGGATTTTGTCGGGGGTATATATCGTAGGGCCTGATGAGCAGGGGGTGGTACGACGATTTGGCAAGGTTGTGAGGATAACTGAGCCGGGTCCGCATTACCGTCTGCCCCGGCCAATCGAAAAAGTAGATAAGCCCAAGATACAGCAGGTAAGGCGAATAGAAATCGGCTTTGAAACCATTAGCCAGGGTCCGCCGGCAAGGTACAGGTTCCACCCAGAAGAGTCACTAATGCTTACCGGTGACGAGCAAATTATCGATGCGCAAGTCATAGTCCAGTATAAGATAAAGGACGCTGCTGACTACCTGTTTAATGTACGCAATCTTGAAGGGCCGCAGGGTACAATTAAGGACGCAGCCGAAGTGGCACTGCGACAGGTTGTTGGGCAAAGGCCGATTGACGATGTGCTCATCAGGGAAAAACTGCAGGTGGAAATCGACATCCGCGCACTACTTCAAGAGATAGTCGATGGATACGAAAGCGGCGTTCGAATAATCGAGGTCAAGCTTCAGACTGTCCAGCCGCCAAAAGAGGTTGCAGCGTCATTTAGTGACGTGGTAAGCGCCAAGGAGGACAAGGAAAAATTGATACAGGAAGCCGAAGGCTATAAA
Organism: Planctomycetota bacterium; assembly: GCA_022566315.1. Classification (GTDB taxonomy): domain Bacteria; phylum Planctomycetota; class Phycisphaerae; order Sedimentisphaerales; family Anaerobacaceae; genus NIOZ-UU13. The sequence goes on along the minus strand of JADFJC010000137.1, from coordinate 1,212 downwards.
GAGGACATCATCCCCAAGGCACGCGGCGAAGCCAGGAGCAGAGTCCTGGAGGCGGAGGGCTACAAGGAGGAGAAGATAAAGCGGGCACAGGGGGATGTGGCGAATTTTCTGGCCGTGCTTAAAGAATATGAAAAGGCAAAAGATGTAACACGAAAGCGGCTCTATTTGGAAACGATGGAGAAAGTGCTGCCGGGCATCAAAAAGTTTATAATAGATTCCAAGACCGGAGAAGGCCTGTTGAAACTTTTGCCCCTTGAGGGTGCCCCGTTTAGCAATACCACGCAAAATCCAAACCCGGAACCTCGGAGGTAAAAATGAATAAAAAACTCGTCGGTATGATTGTAATCGTCGTGATAATTGTAGTGGTCCTGTCCGCTTCACTGTTCACTATAGATGAAACCGAACAGGCCATTGTTACTCAGTTGGGAAAGTTCATAAAAGAAGTAAAACAGCCAGGCCTGCACTTCAAGATTCCACTAATTCAGGCAGTGCACAAATTCGAGGCCAGGGTTCTGGAATATGATGCTGCTGCTGCAAAAATTATCACCGATGACAAAAAGCACCTCGTTATTGATAACTATGCCCGGTGGAAAATCATCGACCCGCTCAAGTTCTATCAAACCGTAGGAAACGAGTTCGGCGCCCAGTCAAGACTGGATGATATCGTCTTTTCTGAAATGCGGGAAGAGCTTGCCAGGCACACCTTGACGGAAATAGTTTCAGTCAACCGCGAGCAGTTAATGAAAAGAGTAGCCGAGCAGTGCAACAAGAAAGCCGCCGACTATGGAATCCAGGTTATCGATGTGCGAATAAAACGGGCTGACCTGCCGCAGGAGGTTACATATTCGGTCTTTGACCGAATGAAGGCTGAAAGGCAGAGAATCGCAAAAAAATATCGCTCTGAAGGAGAGGAAGAGGCTGTAAAGATTAGGGCACAGACCGACAAAGACAAGACAATCCTGCTCGCGGATAGTTACATGGAGGCCGAGAAAACAAAGGGTGAAGGCGACGCCGAGGCCCTCAGAATATATGCCGAGGCCTATGAAAAGGACCCTGAGTTTTACTCATTTGTCCGGACTCTGGAAGCTTACGAGAAGTCGCTTGGTGAAGGGACAGGGACAACCATCGTTTTACCCTTCGATTCGGAGTTCTTTCAGTATTTTAGTCCACCGAAAAAAGAATAGTTTTTGATAGTTCATTCTGCTTTGTAGA
>JADFJC010000136.1 GCA_022566315.1 Planctomycetota bacterium | reverse complement strand
AAGAACAGTCTCGGATTGGCAGCCGAAGCGTTGCTTAAAACTATCGCTGCCAACGATAATCCGGACGGGAAAAACGGCAGTTGGGACAGAGGCCGGGAATTAATTTCTGAATTTCTCCTGGGACTTGGCATCGATGAAAGCCAGTTTTATATCGATGACGCCAGCGGCCTGAGCAGACAAAATGAGCTTAGCGCATACGCCATAACAAAAGTTTTGTTGAATATCTACAATAGCGACAATTGGAAGCTTTATAAGGATTCACTTGCGGTAGGGGGCGTAGATGGGACAATTGCCAGATATTTCAAAGAAAAAAAGTACAAAGGCAAAATCTCAGGCAAGACCGGATATATAAATAGTGTCAAGACATTTTCAGGAGTCTGTAGAACCGAACAGGACGATTACATATTTTCAATTCTCGCAAACAACACCAACGGCCAAACCCGTGGAGTGATCAACGACATCGCAAAAGCGATTATTGATGATGCTGATATGTAGCAGCATAACAGCTTACTCGGCGGTAATATAACCCTGAGCCGGTGGCATTATTTCATGGTGACCACCAGCGGTTCAGCGTGAACCAGGCAAGCAAGACATAAGTGCAGCAGGATTACCATTTTGATATACATAAAGGCTCTCTTGCGAATGGACTGCGCCGGGATTTCTCTACATGCCTTCTTCATAATCTTTTTCGCTGTTCATTTTATAAGATTACGGTCTGAAGTAAACTACAATGCCGTTTTCATAGACTTTTCTTTCCCAGTCAGGCTTGACGACTGATTCGAAGATAGGTTCTTCGAGACGTCTCATTTCTACGCCGAGTATCACTGCCGACGGCGGAGATTTTTCAAGTAATTCTCCGAGTGTTTTTGGGCCTGCGGTATGTGTAATACTGCGCTCGGAAGGTAACATAGAATCGGCAATTCTATAGATAATCGCACCGCAGGAAAGCTCAGTATAAATATCGCTTCGGCCCTCAAGAGCGAGCAGGGGGGCTAAGGTAAGTATGAGTTTTGATCCTTCGGCTGCGCTCAGGACATGGTTTTTAGTTTTGAGTTTTTCGGCAATATCTTCTGAAATCTTATGTATCTCAATCGGCACCCATCTTTCCGGCACAAGAACTATCGGAGTCCTGTATAGTACAACTGGATGACAAGCAACTGCCACAAGCACGCACACAACTACTAAAGCAGCCGCTATTTTGAAGTGCTTACTAATGCTGGTTGTCTCGGCAAGTTTTCGCAAATACAGCAGCGGCAAGGCAAAGCTGATTATTAGGAAAGGTACCGGCATTGCAAGGTACTGCCTCCACATTGTCGGCGGAATCACGGCAATTATAAAAAATGTTAACGGCAACAGGGCGGCGAGTAAAAGATTTATGGTATTCGGTATCTTTAACCTACGGCGAAGACACACAATCATCAGGCAAAGATAAATTGCTAATACCACAAGTACAAAATACCCCGGCTGTGTAAGGCATGTTAATGTCAGCTCGAATTTGTTGTAAACCATATCTATTTCGTGCAGCCATTCGCCGTAGAGCATTGGTATTTTGACCAGGTTCAGAAAAAATGCTCGCGGAGCCTGAGCTATCACCCAGACAGGCCAAATCGAAACAAAAGCTGCCGCCGCCAGAAACGGCAGGGTGGTCTTGAATCTTTGTTTAATTGACTCGGCCGGCTGGCTCAGCAGCATCACAAAAAACAGCAGCTCCACCAAAGCTGTCGTTATGCGCATACAACTCGCAAATGTGAGTAGGGCACTGATGGCAGCGATTCGCCAATATTTTGATTTTTGTTTATAGTCGATAGATATGAACAGCCAGAAGGACAATACCACGCATAAGATTACAACGTCGTGGTTCCAAGCATAGCCGTTGGCGTAATCGACGAGGGGGTTAAATACGTACAGAACAGCCGCTGCCAGGCCCAAAAGCATCCCGGTAATTGCGAATGACCTAAAAATATACCGATATATGCCGACAATACAGACCACCACGAGAATATCACAAAAAACAGAGAGCATTCTACCCACGAGCAGATAGTGGGTTGTGTTGAACATTCTGAACAAAGCTGCGCACAGTAACGGGTGGTAGGGCAGTTGGGCCGCGTATGAAAAATCCCTGTAAATCATCCTGCCTTCAGCCAAGAGGGCACCGCCGGTGCAGTACATCTGCTCGTCCCGGCCGAGGGGCTTGGTCATACTATTGCCGAATACCGCAAGCGAAAGAACAATCAGTATTAAGACAACTAATATATTAACGGTTTTTGCAGACATCATCAGACTAAGAGATAAAAACTAAAAGCCATTGAAAAGTGACAATTGAAAAATAGTAAATAGTCAATAATAAATAGTAAATTGCCTTACCATTCAGCCAATTCGCCGAGAAGCTCTTCGACTAAATCCTTCATTGTTACGATACCGATAGGTCTCTCTTGACCGGCACGGCCGATTTTCGTAACCAGAACGATTTTCTGATTTTCTTTTTGTAAAATATTTATTGCATCTGTGACGGTAGTATTCGCGTCAACCTTTCGGATTGGTTTTGCGAACTTTTCTAAGCTGGCGAATTGTTCTGATGAGCTTAAGGTCTCATAGATATTTATAAAGCCGATGATATTTTCAGCCCTCCCTTCTACGATCGGCAGACGAGTAAACGCGCACTTCTTCAATTTGTTCAACACAGCCGAATTATCAGAATTGACATCAACCATTTGAACGTTGTCAATAGGTATCATCACAGACTTTATACGAATATTCGAGATACCGACCAGACGATTTATGATATCGGTCTGCACGGAACTGAGAATGCCTTCTTCATGCGTATCCTGCAGGATTGCCTGGACCTTATGTCTTTGTGCAGATGTTATTACGGATTTTGGAGAAGAGGCCGCACCTGCCAATCGGACAAAGAAACCTGATATGAACTTGAGCAGAGGCACTACACCGCACCAGCTTAAAACTTTGTGAAATACGTATAAAACCGGCGACAGATAAGGCATAAGCGAATCTGCACGATAAAAGAAGATGTTTTTGGGGATTAGTTCTGAGAAGACAAATAGTGTCGGTGCAGTTAAAAGGGTTGCGAATAATTCAGCTCTGTGTTCAGTTCCTGCCCTCATTAGAAATACATAAGTTACAATACTCGTAACAAGATAGTAGGCAAGATTTGTGGCTATTAGCATTGATAGAAGCAGCCCGCTGCTGTCGCGCAGACATCTGCCGAGTATGACAAATGATAATCGTTTCTTTTCAACACCCAATCGTAAGCGGAGCCGGCTGAGGCGGTACAGGCCGGTTTCGGCGCCGGAGAACAAGCCCGCCAGTATAATTAAAAACACAATTACCGGTATTAACACTGCGCTATTGACCATCGGTTCGGGACGACTCAAGGGTTAATATTAAGGTTTCTATTCGGTGCTTTTGCACTTTTTCGACAGTGAACTTCAAATTCTTCAAATAAGCCACGTCGCCGCTTTTGGGTATTTTCCCTAAAAGGGCGGTTACCAGGCCGCCCACTGTTGCAGGGCGTGTCTCTGCTAAATCGACGCCGAATACCTCAGCCCACTCGTGAATGGCCAGATTGCCTGCCAGGCGATATTCAAAAGGCCCAGTCTGTTCGATAGGTTCGATTTGGCTTGTAAGTTCCATCTGGCCGAACAACTCTTCGGCGATATCCTCCAGCCGAACAGAGCCAGCAATCCCGCCGTATTCGTCCACGACTATTGCCATATCGGTTCGACTTCTGCGGAAAAATTCAAGCAGAGATTCGACCGTCTTTTGTTCCGGAACAAAATGCACTTGCTGAACGATTTTGTCTAACGAGACACCGGCTCTAAGCAGAAGCTGCCGAAGCTGTACCACCCCGACTATATTGTCTATTGTCCGAACATAGACAGGCAGCTTTGTGAGGTGATTTTTTCCCATCTGCTCTTGGGCTGTCTGCGGTGAATCTGAAACATCACAGGCAATCATATCTACCCGCGGCCGCATAACGTGACGGACTTTGAGAAAGCCTAACTCGATAACTTCTGTCAAGAGTTTGTTTTCATCGGCGCTAATCAATCCCTGCTTTTGTGTTGTCTCAATCAAAGATTTGAATTCTCCAACGGTTATTGGATTGGGACCTCTGTCCGGTCCCAAAAACAGCCGCAGAACCGGTTCTAATATGAAAAATTTGAACACGAACTCAAGAGGAGCGAAAATTTTAAGGCACAAAAAAGCCGGCAGGGCGGCAGCGACACTTACAGATTTTGAATTTGCGTAGGCCACCGATTTTGGCAGTATTTCACCTATGAGCACCAATGTAACAAAGCTGACCAGAGCAGTAATAGCAGCGGCAGCCAAGCCACTTTGCTCCTTGACTTTCATTGTTAAGACACTGGCAATGGCGTAAAACAGAACATTAACCGTCATATTCCCGAACAAAAAGCAGTCGAGCAGCAGCCCCGGTTTGTTCAGGAGTCTTGCAGCAAGCTTTTGGACCTTGTGTTTGGATCCTTGCAGCAGTTTTGTTTGTCTGCGTGATAGATTAAAAAAAGCGGTCTCGGCTCCTGAAAAAAATGCTGAACCGGCAAGCAGCAGTAACATTAAAATAATTTGGTAAGCCTGAGCCGCCATTTTCGTATTTCGTATTTCGTATTGCGTCGTGCGTATTGCGTAATATACTAAAATTTCTTTTTTTACGCAATACGCATCACGCACGACGAGTTCATTTGTTACCTGACTGTGGTTTTGGAAGAGTTATCTTGAATTTGCTTCCCTTGGCGGGTTTGGATTCGACCGAAATCAAACCCTCGTGTTCTTCTATTATCTTTTTGCAAAAAGCCAGACCAAGTCCAGCCCCTGAATACTCTGACGATGTGTTTTTGTTTGTTTTTGTTGTGAAGAACGAGTCGAAAATATTTTTCAAATCGGCTGGTTCAATTCCCTCGCCGGTGTCGGTAACTTCTATCTCGACCGCATCAGTTTTCTCTGTGGCTTTGACGGTCAAAATACCGCCGCGCGGCAGCATCGCATCGCGGGCGTTGAGAATCAAATTCATTAAAACCTGTTGAATCTGGACCGGCACCCCCCAGACCGTTAAGTCTTCAGGAATGCGGGTTTCTACAGTTATCCCGTCCTTTGCAAAATCCCGGCAAAGACAGGTAAAAATCTCTTCGACCAAAGCAAGTAATCGAGCATTTTTCTTTTCCTGCGTTTGGCCGTTTGCCACCGCGAGCATACTTTCCATAATCTTCGAGGCGCGCTCACAATTTCGGACAGTTTTTTGAAGTGCTTTTTCAACGAAACTCTTATCGTCAGGGTTTTCCAGAGCAATAGCCGCATAATTCCTCAATGGTGTGAGCAGATTGTTGATTTCGTGGGCTATCATATAGCTGACGGTCCCGATGTTAGCAGGGTGCTGAAGCTGAGCAAGCTGGGATTTTAGGGCGTTATTTTCCTGCTGCTGTTCTTTTAGATATTTGTGTAAAGAAAGGCGTTTTTCTGTAATACTTGCCAATTGTCTGCTCCTGCTATAGAATTTATTTTTAAGAGCTTTGTGTCAATCGGTTATTATTTACCGGAAAACTCTTAACTTACAAGTATCTATATCGACTTTTGACGTGTTTTTTCTTGAACCACGATATACGATATACGCAATACGGCATACGAGCAATGAATGAACAGAAGATTTTAGAAGAGCTTTTAGCACTTTTGGAAGCAAACGGTGTTACAATCCGTGATGAGCCGCTTGGCGGAAACGGCGGGGGGCTTTGCACTATAAAAGGGCAGCAGATTTTCTTTGTGGATACCCAGGCCCCCTCGGCTGTAGTGGCAGTGCTTTGTGCCGAGGTGGTGCCGAAAGTGGCGGATATTGAGCAGGTATATATCAAACCGGAAGTCCGTCAATTTATCGAAAATCACAACAATCAAATTATCTGAAAGGTGGTGTAACGATGAAAAGAATATGGCTAACGATATTTCTACTCTTTTTGGCCGGGCTGATTCATGATTCAACAGCAGCAGCCAAGTCATCCTCTGCAAAGGGGACGGACACATTTGTAAATTCGGTCGGTATGAAGTTTGTCCGCATTCAATCCGGCTCTTTTTTGATGGGGCAAAAAGATGGCGGTGATTGGGACGAAAGGCCTGTACACAGAGTTACCATTACTAAACCCTTTTGGATGGCAGTAACCGAAGTTACCAATACTCAGTATGAGCAGTTTGACCCTGAGCACCGCAAGCTCCGTGGAAAACTCGGCTTCTCCAAACAGGACGATGAAGCAGTTGTTTTTGTGAACTGGCACGAAGCGGCCAAATTCTGCGAATGGCTCTCGAAAAAGGAGGACAAACCCTATCGTTTGCCGACTGAAGCCGAATGGGAGTATGCCTGCCGTGCCGGTACTACCACCGCCTACTACACCGGCCCAATCCTGCCGAAGGAGTTTCACAAAAACGCTCGGATGAGCTGGTTCCCCGACCCGGCACGCAGCCGTAAGGGTGCTGAGCCGGTACCGCTCACCGTCAGGCGGACTATGCCGAATTCGTGGGGTCTTTTTGATATGCATGGAAATGTAGAGGAGTGGTGCAGCGATTGGTATGGGCCGTACAGGCAGGATGCTCAAACAAACCCGGTGGGTTTTGAATCCGGCGATTTCAAAATTACCCGCGGCGGTAGTCACAGCACAAAGGTCTCGTACCTGCGCTCGGCCAACCGACTTGCCACACTGCCGGATGACAAAAGCTGGCTGATAGGTTTCCGCATAGTCCTTGGCCGGATGCCGAATACAGAGCTGCTTCCTGTCCCCATACCGCCGTTGAACCGGCAGCGTGTCAGCCTGCGGATCCCTGCCGACCTGGACAAAGGCCCGGACAAGAACAAACCGTACTTTAAAGGCCCAATCGAATATGTCAAGATACCTCCGAATTCTAATGGCCCAATGTATTCCGAGCACAATCACGACCCGGCGTTGGTTGACTGCCCGAACGGTGACTTGCTGGCTATTTGGTATTCGTGCCGGAATGAGCCAGGCCGGGAGTTAGCCATTCTGGCCAGCCGACTGCGATATGGCACCGAAGAATGGGAGCCAGCCTCGGCTTTCTGGGACGCACCGGACCGCAACGACCACGCACCAGCTTTTTGGTATAATGGCCGGGATACTATTTATCACTTCAACGGCCTCTCGGCAGCAGCTACATGGGGTAATCTCGCTACGGTTATGCGAATCTCGATTGACAGCGGGGCCACATGGTCGAAGGCAAAGCTCATCAATCCGGAGCACGGGCTTCGCCATATGCCTGTCGAATCTGTTTTTCAGACGCGAGAGGGATTTATCGTCTTGCCTTGTGATGCAGTAACCGGCGGCAATGGTGGAACGGCTGTACACATCAGTCGCGATGGCGGTCAGACGTGGGCTGACCCGGGCGCCGGAAAGCCAAACCCGAAGTTTGCCTCAGGCTCAACCGGAGCGTGGGTAGCCGGCATTCACGCTGGTGTAGTCCAGCTTAAAGACGGCAGTTTAATGGCCTTCGGACGCGGCAACAATATCAACGGCCGTATGCCGATGAGTATCTCAGAAGATATGGGGCGCACCTGGACCTATTCGGCCAGTGAATTCCAGCCAATCAGTGGTGGACAGCGACTAGTTCTCAGACGATTGCAGGAAGGCCCCATATTGCTTGTGAGCTTCGCTGACCGCAAGAAGGGTATGATTATCCTCGATGCCGCCGGCAACCGGCGTCGTGTTTTCGGAATGTTCGCGGCACTTTCTTTTGATGATGGCAAAAGCTGGCCAGCCAAGCGCCTCGTTACGACAGGGGGGCTGGCTAAGAAACTTGACGGCGGAGGTAATACCGGCCCATTTACAATGGATAAAACCCACGCTGAACCCAAAGGATATCTGGCTGCTACACAGACACCGAATGGGCTTGTCCATCTTATTAGCAGCAAACAGTATTATGTATTCAATTTGGCTTGGCTCATGCAGACTGCGCCGCGAAAACTAAAGATTCGCGACAAGCTTGAATATTCCTCCGTGCCGGGCATAGTCATCGACTATAGTCCCGCCAAATCCCGCAAATATATTGGTTCCCCAAGCCTGGCTGTTTTGCCAAACGGTCATTATATAGCTTCGCACGACTTTTTCGGGCCGGGAACCAAATATAATCGCACTGCTGTGTTTCGTTCCAAAGATGCCGGGAAAACATGGGAGAAATTAACTGCTTTTGACGGCCAGTTTTGGTCAACGCTTTTCGTACACAAAAGGGCACTTTACATTGTGGGCACAAGCAGCCAAAACGGCTATGCGATTATTCGCCGCTCCATGGATGGGGGCCTGACATGGAGCATACCCAAAGACCGGAACACAGGACTGCTGATTGCACAGGGCGAGTATCATTGCGCCCCGGTCCCCGTTGTGGTACACAAGGGACGAATCTGGCGAGCGATGGAAGACAGAAATCCGCCGAAGGGATGGGGAACGAACTTCCGGTCTTTCGTTATGTCGGCTCCCGTTGATGCAGAGCTGTTGAAAGCGGACAATTGGACAATGAGTAACCGTCTTAGGTTTGACCAGGCATGGCCCGGAAAAGCCTGGTTGGAAGGCAATATTGTCATTACACCCGAAAACAAGCTCGTAAATATTTTGCGAGTAGAATATGATGATGCAGAAATAGCCGCCATTGTTCGCATTTCTGATGATGGCAAGTTGGTCTCCTTTGACCCTGAGAAAGACTTCATCGATTTCTTCGGCGGCTCGAACAAATTCACCATTCGTTACGACAGGTTGACCAAACGTTATTGGTCGCTCGTCAATAAACAAAGAAACCCTACGGCCTACCGGAACATCCTGACGCTGGTATCTTCTGGGGATTTGAGGAACTGGAGGGTCGAATCTGTTATTCTGCACCATCCTGACAGTAAAAAGCACGCCTTTCAGTATCTCGACTGGCTTTTTGAAGGCAATGACATCATCGCCGTTTCCAGAACTGCTTATGATGATGGTCTGGGTGGTGCTCATAGAGCGCATGACGCAAACTACCTGACCTTTCACCGGATTAACAATTTTCGTGAGCTTAGTACTACAACGCCATTTTAGCTCAAGATTTTCAGGCGGCCAGTCGATAACTTCTTTCAGAACCTCTTATTCTGAAAGGATATATGATATGGACGCCAAACAAATTAAACAGTTGGAACCTAT
>JADFJC010000025.1 GCA_022566315.1 Planctomycetota bacterium | reverse complement strand
CTTTTTATGCAAAACAAACCCAATCTTGTCCGCCGTAGGCGGATTGCAAACTCAGTATATACAATGGATTATGAAAATAAATGGCCGTGGAGAGTCCGAAAAAACAAACCCAATTCAAACCCAATCAAACCCAATCTCCGAAAAGCCAAAATGAATATAAACTCAATTATAACAAAGGATTACAGAAAAAAAGATGATTTCGTAGTCCGAATAAACAAACCCAATTTCCGAAATGGCCAAAATGAACGTAAACTTAACTTTAACAAAGGATTACAGAAAAAACGATTGTTTAGCATCCCCAAAAACAAACCCAATTCAAACCCAATTTTTTCAAAGGCCAAAATCGCTTGCCAAAAAATCCGGCCACACCTTCCCTTCAAAGTGTCGTGTTTTTCCCTTGACCTTGGCATTAAAAGAGCTTATAGTCATCTTTTATAAAGCTGTTATAGCCAGGAATATCCTTAAAAGATTATCATACGGAAAGGAACCAGGATGAGCGGAAAAAATCGGTCAAAAACTCCCATCAACAACCGTATCAGCCGTCGCAGCATGCTCCAAATGGTTGCCGGTACCGGCGCTGCCGGCGCTGCGGCCCTCGGTCTCGGCTCTTGCGCCGCTATAGGCAAATCTGCGAAACAACGCGCCACCAAGGGGCGCATCAACCAGTCCATCGTTTATTGGTGTTTCCAGAAGTACTGGGACATCGAGCAGATCTGCCTGGCAGCCAGACATCTTGGCTGCAAGAGCGTCGAGCTGGTCGAGCCCAGGCTCTGGCCAACCCTCCGAAAGTATAATCTGGTCTGCGCTATTCTCGGCAGCCACGGGTTCGAGAAGGGAATGAACAATCCGGAGTATCACGATATGTGTCTGGAGGAACTCCGTAAGTCCATTGACGTCTGCTCCGCGTATGGATTCCCCAACGTCATCACGTTCACCGGTTTTCGCGAGAACATTCCGGACGATGTTGGCATTACAAACTGCGTCAATGGTTATAAGAAGATAATACGCCATGCCGAGCAGAAGAAGGTCAACCTCTGCCTGGAGATGCTCAACAGCCGGGTGGCAACCGAGATGCAGGGCCATCCCGGCTACCAGGGCGACCACACCGACTACTGTATGGAAATCATCAAGAAGGTCGGCTCGCCCAGGATGAAACTGCTTTTTGACATCTACCACGTGCAGGTTATGGACGGCGATATCATCTCTCGCATTCGACAGTACAAGGACTACATCGGCCACTACCACACCGCCGGCAATCCGGGCCGCTGTGAAATCGGCGACAAGCAGGAAATCAACTACAAGCCGATTATGGAAGAAATTGTTCGGACAGGTTATACCGGTTACGTCGGCCAGGAGTTCATCCCGACCGGCAAACCCTTCAAGGGTCTGAAAGAAGCCGTCATCCTGTGCGATGTCTAATTTGTGAATAGTGGTTCGCGGTTCGTTCCACTATTCAACAGTTAAATCCGGGTTATCAGGTCCAAAATGCTTGAGCAAAACGATTGGGTCGGTCTTAGAGGGATTCGTGATTTTCAATCCCTCTTTCGCCGCCTGTTCACTGACAAAATATTCGTCGTGGGTCAGTTGGCCGTATCTAATAAGCGCAGGAGTCTCTATATTCCACTGTCCCATCGTGCCGTGACCCTGCATCGTAATAAAGCCATAGGCGGCGTTGTCCCTGATAGTTACCGTTCGACCCGGCAAAACCGTAAGCTCTTTTGCACTGAAGGCCTTTGACTTATAGCATATCCAATTCTCGATGTAACCCTCAGCCTCCATCTCTTTGGCCGACCGGACGGGTTTGGGACGCATAAACCGGTTCGCTGCAAAATTGGGGTCAACGTTCAGGTCCCAGTCAATTACCTCAAGCAAATGGTCAACGTTACCTACTTTGTCTTTAGGCGTATCTTTCCAAAACAGCTCTTTGGGGACAACTTGATGATGTGGAACCGACTCGTACATGGCAAAGACGTCCGATGCCTTCTGTGGCTCATAGGTACACAGGCTTCCCGGTGCATGCAGGACGCCGGGCGGGACATCCCAGCCGGTGCCAACTTCGAGCCGGTACGCTGTAGAAAGATTCGTGATTTTGTTGTCGCCCTTTTCAAAGTCGAGCAGGGCCTGGCGGACCTGCTCTTTCGTGGTGCCGGGCTGGAGACCGAAGAAGGTATAAGGGAAATCGCCGCCGTAGTTATTCGCCTGCGGCGGGAAGTAATACGCTTCCGGCTTGCCTAACTGACCCGTCAGCGCCGCATGCTTGTCCCGATGATGAATATGATGGGGCAGGGCGCCCTTATTGTCGAAGAACTTTGAGTACATTGGCCAGCGCTCGTGCTCATTCCACAGCCTGTCTCCGATAAGCTCGCCTTTCAACTCGGCAACGGCATCCAGCAGCCGCACTTTCTCGACCTTGCCCCCATCCTCAAAAACAATGAAGCTCAGTCCTTCATCAGGCGCTGTCAGAGGACCGTTGTCCGCCGGCGTCGTTGATGCAAACCACCGTTCATCAATACCGCCACGTTCGCCCCCCAGCTTGTAATAGTCATCCGGATGGAGCTTGATACGCCGACCCGGCACACAAAAAGAACGCGGCACCCAGTTCGGCGCCAATCTGACGATTCCTTTTCCCTCCTCAAGTGCTTTGTTCGCAATAGAATTAGCAGACATAAATTCTCCTTATTTTACAAGTCAGAAGTCAGAAATCAGAAGTCAGATGTCAGAGTCTGTCTTCTGTTCTCTGTCTTCTGTCCTCTGTCTTTGTCTCTGTCCTCTGTCTTCTGTCCTCTGTCCGTGTTCTTATGCTCACGGTTTTTTCACTGTTTCCCATTTTTTATTTTTCGCTGACGTCAGCACTGCATCACAGACATACTGTGTTGCAAGGGCTTCGCGGAAGTCCGGCGATGTCGGCTTACCCTCGGCCAAGTTCTGCAAAAAGTCAGCCACCTGGTGGACGAACGCGTGTTCGTAACCAATCTGCAGACCAGGGACCCACCATTTATCCATATACGGCATGTCGCTGTCTGTAACGTGAATTGAACGCCAGCCTCGTACAATCGAATCGTCGCTGTGGTCGAAGTAGCTGAGACGATGGAGGTCATGGAGGTCCCAGGCGATAGAGGCCTTTTCTCCGTTGATCTCGAATGTATAAAGGGCCTTGTGGCCGCGCGCATAGCGAGTGGACTCGAAGTTGCCTAACGAGCCGTTGTCAAAGTGGCAAAAGAAAGTGCAAGCGTCATCGATACCCACCGGCTCGACCTTGCCCGTTTCAGTATGCATGCGTTCTTTTATAAAGGTCTCCGTCATGGCACACACGTCAGTAATGGGCCCGTTTTGCCACATAGCCGTATCTATACAGTGGGCCAGCAGGTCGCCGGTTACGCCTGAGCCGGCAGCCTTGATGTCTAACCGCCATGTGGCCATTCCGCCCTGCGGTACATTTGCTGAGATGGTCCAGTCCTGCAGGAAGTTGGCCCGATAGTGAAAAATCTTCCCCAGCCGACCTTCGTCGATGAGCTGCTTGGCTAATGTTACGGCAGGCACCCGGCGATAGTTGAATGAGACGAGGTTGGGCACACCGGCTTCCTCCACAGCCTTAACCATCTCCTCGGCCTGCGGGACGTTCAGCGCCAGCGGCTTCTCACAACAGATTGTCTTGCCGGCCCTGGCAGCAGCGATAGCTATCTCAGCGTGCAGGTTGTTCGGCACACAGATTTCCACAACATCGATGTTTTCATCCTCGACTACCTTGTGCCAGTCGGTAACGTATGACTTGTATTCCCACTTTTCGGCAAAGGCCTTGGCTTCTTCTTCCACCAATCCACAGACAACCTGCAGCACAGGATCGTAAGGGATGTCGAAGAAGTGTTTGACCTTATGGTAGGCATTGGAGTGCGTCCTGCCCATAAAGCCGTATCCAATCAGACCAATATTAAGTTTTTTAGTCATTGTAGTGATTCCTTATTCAAGTTCTTAGGCTAGAAAAAGCATATGTGAAGCACCAATTCCGAATTCACAACTAAGACGTCCACCCGTGCGCCGCCCGCACTTTGAGCATCACATCGAGGATCGCGTTCCACGTATCCTGCGTTTCGAGCATCGCGTTGGAGAACATGCACCCGTCCCAGCAGATGTGCTGGATGCCGCGTGCCGCGGCGTCCTTAAGCCAGTAGCCTGCGCAGCGGACAATGTCGAGCTTGCCGTTGGGGTCGTCGGCTGGGCAGTGCTTGCCCGTCTTGTCGTGCGAACCAGCGCCGTGTACCTCGCCGTCGTTCTGCGCCACGTGGAAGTCGATTGTCCAGGGCCGCAGCTTGTCGACCATCGTTTCGTAGGCGGCGTAGAACTCCTCGTCCGAATAGCCGGGCTGCAACAGCGCATGTTCCGGCGCATTGTAGCCCATCAAAAACAGGTACGTGTGGGCCATATCAGCCTGGAAGCCAAGCGTCTCCGGCATTCCGACGGCTTCCAGGAGATCAAGTGTGTCCTTCCAACTGTGCAGGCCAGCCCAGCAGATCTCGCCCTCGGCAGCGAGGCGTTCGCCGTGGTCGGCGGCGATTTTGGCCGCTTCGCGGAACGTCTCGGCGATTCTCGCGGTGTTTGTCTTTGGGTCTTCGCCCCATTTTTCGACGCCGAACTCCGCCGAGTCGATCCGGATCACGCCGTACTTGCGCACGCCATGCTTGTTGAACACGCCGGCGATGCGGCATGCCATGCGCACGGCGCTGAGAAACTTCTCGCGAGCCGCTGCATCCCCCATCGCCGAATCGCCGATCGTGCCGGGCCAAACCGGGGCGACAAGCGAGCCGACATTAAAACCGTACCCCTGAATCAGGTCGGCGATCTTCTTCAGTTCGTCGTCGCTGGCGTTAGGGTCGGTGTGCGGCAGGAAAAGGAAGTAGTCAATCCCGTCGAACTTCTGGCCGTTCACCTCCGCACCGGCGGTCAATTCGAGCATCCGTTCGAGACTGATCGGTGGCTCCTGGCCCGGTTCATTTCCTTTGCCGATTAGCCCGGGCCACATGGCGTTGTGAAGTCTGGGGAGGGTATCCGAACTCATCTTTAGCTCCTTTCTGGTTCAGTAGCGTTTATGATAGCTATTGCCTTGCCTTCTCGTGGGCCAACTCGACCGCGCCGCCCGAGAAGCATTTCCTTCCGGCCTGGCTGGCGGTTACCCTCGAGGGCAACTACTTTGCCGCCCGAATAGACTTCCGGGCCTTGCAGAATGACATTTTGCAATTATTTGTGAAGAATACAAGAAGAATTTTAGAGATTTCCTAATCCAATAATACCCATATAGAAAGATGTGCTCATGAAATTGATTAAGGTTTCGACACTACTGCCTTCTCTCAAACGGTCATAAACAATCTTCAGGTCATCAAAGTACAAGCATGAAGGTCTAAAGAGATCTATGTAAAGAAAAACGGTGCAAGTTTCGGAAAGAGCAGCAATATCATTTATGCAATTCTTGAAATTGTCATTTCTTAAATCATGTGGCATCTCAATAGATGATAAATTCCCCTCTAATCTTTCGAATAGAAACGGAATCTGTTCAATGAAATAACCAACGACATCAGCTTCTTTTTTATAATATTCTGATAAGCGCAGCTAATCCTCATGCAGCAAAAATGCCTTGGCTTCGGGAGCGTCCCCATCCTTCCAGCCGTAAAAAAGAAGCAGCCCATCGACGATAGTCCCGTCGGGCTTGGCGACTGGCTGAATGTTATTAAATTTCCATCCCGGATATTTACCCCTTTCAGGCGTCAGGTCCCTCGCCTTCGTCCAGGTATCACCATCATCGCGCGATACCCACTCTTCAATGCATCCGCCCCCGTGATTGTCCATAAGACCGCCATATAGATATCCCTCGCCGACCAATAAATAAGCGTGCAATACCCCGCTCTCATCGGAGGCCAAATGACAACTGTTCCATTGATGATTGGACCGCGTAATAGGAGTCTGCTTCCATTTCCCCCCAACACGCCTGACATAATAGTACCGGTGTTCAACAGTCGTTTCTTCCGAAAGAACATGGAGAAAAGCAGGCTCGCCGTTCCCATCAAGAATTATCGTTGGCGGCACACCAGCACCGCGCCAATCCGTGTCCCATATCTTACACTTGGCATTCGCCTGGTCCAGGTCGATAGGCGTCTCCATAGCATCCCCCTCGAAGTTTGTCACCTCGTGCGTCCGCAGATCGATCTTGATCAGATAAAGATTATACTTCCAATTGTTGCCTACCACCTGATCATACCGCGGATTGTAAAGCCTCTTCGGGTCATTGCTCTTAACATCATCATATGTCATAAAGGCCACATACAAAGTTCTCCCGTCCCTGCTCGGCAGCTTGGTCTGATACGATGACCATTCCGGCCAAGCCTTAATATCCATATCCGTCACATCCCTCTCCGGGCCTGCCCACGATCTTCCGTTATCGGCGCTGATACGATAGGTCCACGAACTCGAGTGACCTACCGTACGGTAATATATCAATTCCTTGTCATCGTATATTCGAAAAATGGTGGGATACGACATCGAAGGTGCAATCTCCGGGCCCACTACCCACGAGTCAAGCCCGCTTCCAAAACTACCTCGCTCCTTCGAGATCAAATGCGTGCCCGGCTTCTTATGGCAGCCGAAAAGAATATGCAAATAATCATCTTCATCAGCCCATATGATAGGCGTATAATGATGATCGCCCGCCCCCTTACCCAGTGTCACCGCCTCGGTAAACTCTCGACTAACCGGATCATACGTGATAACCATAGGCTCGGTCGATATCTTCTCCCCGGCTGGCGCAGCGGTTTTTCTCCCTGCAAAAACAATATGCACCTTGTCCTCCAGGTAAACAGCCTGAGGCCTTTGCCTGCGGTCATAGAGCATATTCAGTTGCCCCCCCTCTCCAAAAACAACAGCCTCACCGCCCACTTTTTGCTCATCTTCAACACAGCCGATAACAGCTAATACAAATAAACAAGCTAAAAAGAATAAAACCTTTTCCTTCGTGATCTCTTCCACCTTCAATTTATCTCCGCAGTTTCGATATCGCCCCTCGTACAATTCTTTAGCTGTCGGCATCTTTCCCGTTCTTTTAACTGGGATTTCCCATATAACATTGCATATCTTAGCCCAGTTCGCCGCTGAGCCTCTTTTCTAATAGAATATCAAATCTGTCTCGAAAACTCAAACCTGCATCACTGGTGACTTTTGTTCCATGAAATTCGACCTTCAGTTTTCGGTCAAAATCGACTCTCAGAGCGTCCTTTCTGCTTTCACCCATAAGGTTCTCCCATTTAGAATAGTCAAAATTGGCTTGAGTGGTCTCCATAAGCTCTATACTATCAAATTCCTGTTCTTATGTCACCTATTACTTGGGAAATCCGGGCTAATGTATCCGGAGCTTACACACAACAGACCCGAAATGAGTGAAACAAACCACAAGTGTACCGTTACCTAATGAAGAATAATATCGTCCAACCCGCGCTTCGGCACGTGGTGTTTACCGTCGCTGTCGCGCCAATACTTGATATCACCGGCAGCATCAAGGGTCTCGATTACAACCTGCTCTTTGGGTTTACCAAGAGCCAAAACAAGAAGTATCTCGTAATGGGACGGTATATCCAAAGCTTCGCGGAGCTTCTGCCTTTGCACTGTACCAATCATGCAGCCACCCAATCCTTTCTCTGTTGCACCTAAGAGAATGCTTTGGGCGGCTATCCCATGGTCACAGCCAATAGACTGACTTATCTGGGTATCGCCGAGTATGATTATGTAGGCAGATGGTCTCTCGCCTTCGCACGGGCCCGGCCAGTCTTTGAGATAGCCGGCCCAGCCAAGATGCGGAAATATCAGAGCGTTCTTTTGAGGCTCACACGAAAGGATATATTTTAGTGGCTGCAAATTAGCTGCCGACGCCGAAAGTCTCGCAAGGTCAACAATTTCTCGTAACATCTGCTGTTCCACAGCAACTTCCTGGTGAAAACGCCTATAGGTCCTATTCTGCATTACTAAATCTCTTATCATCATAATCTCACCTGTTGAAACGGAGCTTTTATTTGTCTTGACGCTGAATAGTTACGTCGAGCTTTTGGTTTTCAGATAGGACCAGTTTTTTCTTCAGGGTAATCTCGATTCGGCCGTCCTTGAGTGTATAATCGTTTTTAACGGGTTTGCCCACCGCCGTTATTGTTACTTTAACCGACCGGAAATTATCAGGAACGGCAAAGGTAAGAGATTTCAGACTCAATCGACCCCAGCGCAGCTCGATTTGTTCGCGTTGCGTTCTGCTGTCCCGCTTTTGAGCAAACAGGCCCCAACCCTCGGCGGCGGTGAAGGCGGTGCGGAAGCTCTCAGGCGTTATTCTTGGCGCAAAACCCAGATGTCCCTTCGGGCCGTGGTACTCATAGCCGGCAAGGGCTGTATAAACGCCCCAACTGGCAAACGCCCGCGCGTAGTGGTCGCCGCACTCAACTTCATTAAACGGATTATGTTTGGCCGGGTGATAGCGCTCATGGATGCCGCGGCAAATCGCAAGTGCCTCGTCCACCATACCTTCCCAGACCATATTGCCGGCCACCTGATACTCGATGCCCGTCCAGACCTCACTCTTGTAGCGAACGCCGGCTGCAAGGTACGGACTCTTGGGCCAGGTGCAGGTAAACAGACCTGCCTCGCCGGGCCTGGCAAACCAGCGCTCAGGTTTGTACGCAGCGTTGTACGACCTGACATCCGGCGTCCAGTTGTATTTCCAGACCGACTGCAGCGCCTTCTTGACATACTGCGGCGGATAAATGTAGCTCAGGCCGAGCTGATGTGCCCAGCCCTGGCCGAAAAGCTGGTCCGACAGGCACCCTTTTGCATACTGATGTTTCGGATGCCTGGTCAGGTCAACAAGCTGAATGAAGTATTCGCCGTCCCAGAGACGCTCGACGCTCAGTCGGCTGCCGCTTTCGAATATCTTTCGGCAGCGTTTGGCGAACCGCTCATCGCCCATTTCTTTTGCCATTTCTTCGCCGGCGCGAAGCGCAGCAAGATACAGCGAGCCGACAAATGTGTTCGGGCCCTCGAAGTTGATGTCGAAAGTATTGTGCTGACTGTTCTCGATAAGGCCGTCATCATTGCTATCCTGGGCGATGGAGAACTCCAGTGCCTTTTTGATTCGCGGCCAGTTGCGCTTCAGAAAACTATAGTCGGCGGACATCTGATGCTCACGATATGCCTTGAGAATTGTGCCGCACTGGCCGTCGGCGGCGTAAGCGCGGTTACTCCTGAATCCGACCAGGCCTCTCTCGGAATCGAACCCCTCGCCGAAGTCCTGCATCTCCCTGGCACTGCGCTCAAGCTGGGGGAAAAGACGGGCCGGCGCGTGAGCGTAGTTCCACACATGGGTACAGGTGCCAGTGCAGCAGCCGACGCCTTCCCATCCCCAGAACCTCTCATTCTTCCACCACTGGCACGTCCCCGTAGCTAAGTTGCACACGGTCGAGTGCAGGCGGAAAAGCAGCCACCGAGGCAGCGTGCTGTCCTCGTAAAACGTTTTGTGCCACTTTTTGGTATTGCCGGCAAGACGGTCGTGGTTATCGAGAACGTAATGAGCAACCTGGGCCGCACTGTTAAAGCGGTTAGCGTACTCCCGGCCGTTTGGATGGTTGGGGAAAAACCACGCTAAGGCAAAAGTGAAAGTGCGCTTGGCACCCGGCGCCAATTCTATGGTGCGAGTGGCCAGGGCCGTGCTTTGCCTTTCGGTAATCGGCCAGGCAACATTTTCCTCGGCGCCCAGCTTAACATCTCTATTATCGAGGGATGTAAGAAGCTTGCGAACCTCCCGGAGCGAATTTCCCTTTTCTGCAAAAGCTAATACCATCGAACCATAGTCCGGAAGTTTGTCGAGGGGCCCTATCTGCCCTCTGTGCGGCTCATCCGACAGCTCTATCTGGTCAACGTTAATATGTCCCCATCCACCGGAAAATTTATCAACGACCTGGATTTGCGCTGCTTTACCCTCAAATTTTTCTACGTTCCAAAAATACCATTCGAGTTTTTCGTTGTTCTTACCGGTTGCCGTGCGTACGACTTCGCCGTCGATAAGCAGATTAATGCATGTTTGACCTGCGTGACTGCCACCGCCAACCAGAAAGTTGATGAACTTCCGCGAGATTTTGAAAGGCGGTGACGTCAGCGTGCCGTGAGGTTTGTCCCCACCTAAAAATGTATTGACAAGCCCCTTGCCCAAAAAGCCGTTTACCTTTTGCTGGCTTGCCAGTGTGCCATTCGCAGGACCTTTGCCGAACGCCTCTCCTGTTGTCTTCCAGTTACCATAGTCTGCGCCCTCAAAATCGGTTAAGACAATCTTGGGTCGAGGCACTACAGTTCCCTTGGGGACTGGTGCCTTCTCAGCGGTGTGCACAATCAACGTCCGCTCGTTTTCATTGACGAGCCGGCTTCGGTGCAGGGCGTGAACCGCCTTTGCCGAATGAATGAGGACTGCGTTCTCAAGCCATCCTAAAATACTGACGGAGAGTATTTTATTTGATACATTCTCGACGCTGATATGAAATAGTGTCGCAGGCAGGGCTGAATCCTTCGCGTTTAGCGGAATAAAAGGAGAAAAGGCTTCCATCTCTACCTTCACGGGGAAACCCTTTTCACGATAGCGGACAATACCCACAGGATATTCGCCGGCAAACTCCACCGTCCCAAAATCTTTGTTTAATGACTTCGCGAACCCCGCCAACGGCGGGTTTTGATCCAAACCCAGCATTGCTGGGCTGCCATCTTGTTCTACAACAACAGCGAAGCCCGAGTCCACAGGAGAGTCGGGCTTATAGGTGCGGTAACACTCCAACCCATATCCTGTGAAAACGTGCTTGTTAAAGATTTGCCAAAGGCCGAGCGTTCCGTCACCGCGCAGATAGAGCTGCCCTGTTGTGATGCCGCCAATCGGCATTCCAATCGTATCAAGCTCTTCGCCGCGATAGATTTCGCGCCGGCCCCGTTCTCCTATGGAGTCCGCCGTAAGGCGTCCCCAAGCGGACTTACGGACAAAAAGCCGCTGCATCGCATTCTGCGTGAGCGAAGTCGAAGGAATGGCCAGACCTGCTGTCCCGATAGGGAGGGCCAAGCCCATAGCCATGACGCTATCGCGCATAAACTCCCGCCGGGTCAGATTATTCGCTTTACCTGATTGTCGTTGTTTGTGATACACAGTTTCCTCCTTAATTTCTTAATTCCGTTTTTGTTACCACCGTAAGGTATCCTCCGAAAGGAGTCCTTAGGACTGCGGAGAATTATATTTCACGTTCCCTGGTTTTACGAGCTGCACTTTCAAGTTTAATTACAAGCAGCGTGGGTTCGACAATATGCAGGTTATTCAGCAGAGGCTCAGTGTACTTAATGTCCCCATACTCGGCCTGGTTGAAATGATGCTGCTTGCCCACGTGATTATTCCAATCCACTCCTTCGGTCAGGAAACCATACGGGCCGTGATGATGTTTAGCTATTGCTCGCAGGATAGTAAGTCCATCGGCAAGATATGATTGGTTGTTGGTATCGATATAAGCTTCGATATACGCCAATGCCGCCTCGGCGTTTTCCCACAGATAAGCCGTGTCCCAGCTTTTCTCCATAAAGAGCAGTCCTTTGGTCTGCACGCCGTTTCTGTCCTCTTTCATCTTAAACTGCTCCAGGCCGGCAAGGCATTTATCGTAGGCAAAGTTACGAATTTCTTTGTTACCGAGCAGCTTAGCCGCCTCTCGCAGAACACGGAACGCCACGGCGTACGCCACGTTTTCATGTTCGTCATAAGTATCGTGATTAATGCTTCCGAATATCCCTCCCAGTTTTATGAATAACTTTACCTTTTCTCTGATTTTGTCAGTGTAATCGGCAAGGCCCCGCTTGGTAAGACCGGTGAAAAGCTGAATCACAAACAGCCCATCAGCGCTTTTCTGAAACAGCTTATCATTATCACCATACGGATTCTTAATATAATGCTCACCTGTCGGCCTGCACCGTCGCGGATACCATCCATTCGGAGTGGGCCTCACATTGGCATCTATCCACGCTGCGGTTTTAACCGCGAGACGGCGCATTTTTTCTTTTCTCTCACCGGCCAGAAGGTCACTAAAAATAACTAACTGATACGCCACCTTTGCCATAGAGCCGGCGCAGAACCAGTCGCTTTTGTGTAGGTAGTTGAGGCAGAATTTGTTGGTAACAGTGTCACGGTATCCGGTAATGAATCCTGTTTCGTAGTCGATAAACCCATCCTCCAATACGTGGTCGAGCAGCGAAAGAGCTTTCTGGGCCAGAGATGGGTCTCTGATATGCCGAGCAAATAAGAAGATTTCATAAGCGCCGCCGACGGCATTTGCCGCCCAGCCCGGCCCTTCGAGATTGCCAAAATCATGCCAGCCCATTACATTACCCTGCTCATCTACAAAGCTCGACTTACAGCAAAGATGCCCCTTGTAAGGAACCAACGTGCGCTCCGCGAACCTGACTGAATCACGCACAGAATCAAAAATCGTATAAGATGGATTCTCCGGCAAATAGAAACTGGACTGTACTTCTTCCAGCAGCAGATAATCAAGCCCGAACATGTACTTCTTCACGGCTTTTTCATTTGCACCAACAATCTCAACTCTCAATGTATGCTGACCCTTGCTGAGTTTATGGATACCCATATCCAAAACGCCGGTTGGTATCACCCCGTTGTTGAAAAGGTCAATCGGCCCGCCGAGCTTTTTACCATCCAGATAGAGCTGCACAATGCCGTAATCAATCGCTTTCGTAAGCTGCATCTTCAGCCTGTATGCTGCGGTTTTCTGCACCGGCACAGCTAACTCAAGCGTATCGGCCGGCTTGGCATCAATCCACCAAAGATGCGCCTCGCTACTCCAGTTCACGCCGAACCCGCTCAAGTCCTGCCGAGCTGCATTCCCGCCTGTCTTTGCAAGGATCTTCATCTTTTCGCCTTCTATTGCCCCTTTGACCCTAAATATCTTGATCGGACCCCAGTATCCTGTCCGCTCAGTAACAGGCGCTGGTTGATACGGGTCCGCCTGGCCGGCCGCCTGGTACCAGTACGAGGTGGCAGCATAAAGTGTTGGCTTGCTATTAGGATAGTATTTCTCAATCGCGGCCTCGAAGGATTTTTGGAACGGCACATTGTCAGTAATGTGCCAGCGGTTCACAGAGATGTGCCCGCGGTTACCCATACTGATTGTTTGACTGTGATAGCAGTTAGTAAACAGCGTCGGGTCGCACCAGGCATAGCCGAAGTAGTCTTCGGAACCGGTGCCAATCGTAGAGGGGAATTTCTCGCCATCGACGAAAAATTTCTCGTCTCCTTCACCCCACCATCCGCCTCGGGGGTTCCATACGTGCAGCATCACGCCGCAGTAACGTCCCCGCCCTTTCGTCTTGAGCATAGTCCAGTCGATTGCTCTGCGCTCAGGGTCTTCGGGAAGAAATGCATCACGGTGCCACTTTGCGTGGAACCTTCCGAGATTGTTAATCGGCTTTGTAAGCGGAGCGTGTGTAATCGTAAAGCTAAGCGTATGCAGCATGTCACCATCGTTGGCTAATTCGATGCGGGCGCCGTTCTTAAATGGCATATACCAGTAGCAATAAAAGCCTTCATCCGTCATGCCCAACGGCAGGGACTTGTACTTGTTAATACCAGGCGCGGTTCCAAAAAAGTCACCTAACGGCACCCAGACACTCGGCCGGGATTCGCCGTCCCAGTAAATGCTCAAAACAAGTTCGCGCAGCACATCACGGTCTTCAGGCGATTCGGGCAAATCCATACTCACCTTAAGAGCGGTGATGGCACGTTTGCCATTCAACCTGGCAACCGTTGCAGTTTCACCGGGCCGAACCACCACTTTCTTCTGCACGGTAATCTCCCCGGCCCGTTCTCCCACTGGGTCCATATCGCATTTAGTAAGTATCCGGTTTGCTCTATCGAGTGCTTTGGATTCGGCGGCGGAAAGCTCGCGCTTAAACGTCGGCAGAATGGTGCCTTTAGGATAAGTCGTGTACGTAAAATGATAGTATCTTCCCCAATCTCCTTCCGCTGTGATTTTACACGACTTCTGGAACGGAATAGGGACATAGCAGTTTTGTCCCCTTGCCGTCATATGCACCAAAGCAGGGTGGGTAAAAGGCTCATTCTTCCGATTGAAGTACCCTATAAACGGCAGGTCAACGGCTGGCTCTTCCGCCCCATCCAAATATATCTTTACGTGCCCTTCTTTAGCTAACGCCGACCAGATTCGCCAGATAACTCCCGGCCCTTCCATTTCCGCAAAAACAAGTTCGCCGTCTTCTTTGCGTATGATGCCGGTGCCGTCGCCGTTGGCAGACCAATTGATATACTTACCGGATGTTTCATCATACTTACTCCGCCGGTCATAGCTCGACCACTGAGCGCACTTTTCGCCCGGAGCAGGCAGCGTTGCCAGGTGCTCTAAGTCGGTAAGTCGATTTATAAGGTCGATATATGTTAATCTTTCTTCAGCGCCGGCCTGTGGTAATCGACCATAAGCGAAAAAACTGCAAACCATAAACCAAATTACGATTGTCCGCTTGGGGACGCCTTGCGGCGGAGAAATCCAGGACCCTTTCATTTTTCATTCCCTTTCTTTTGTGACAGGTTAATGTCAGTGGAATACTCATAGCTATTTGTGCAGCCAAATCGGTCAATTTGAGTATTTTAATAGAAAAGGCTCGTCCTTGCCAATGTGTCCTGTAAAAAAAAGATACATCGGAAAGGAGAGCCTAAGTCTGCAAAACGAATTTTCCATATAGCTTGATAGTGTGAGAAACTGCTTTGTCACCTGCTGTAGCTATAGGGATTTCTCCGTCATCAGGGCATAACTTGTCCTATTTTTTAGCGTACTTTACACTGCATCCATAAGGTTTGGTTTCCGCTGTGCTTACTGCTTTACCGGCGGTCAGCTCCGCCAGAGCATTGTCAACGTAGTTAATTACGCCTTCTTTCTTCCGGCCCAATGGCGAATCGTCAATTGCACCCTCGTAGACGATCCTGCCTCTGGGATTTATGATGTACATATGCGGCGTAGTCTGGGCGCCGTAAGCTCTGCCAACCTTCCCCGACCTGTCATCAAGTATCGCAAATGATAACTTATGTTTCTCGGCAAAAGTTTTATTCGCACCCGGTGTTGTATTGTTTGTGCTGTTTACCGCGAACCAGACGACGTTTTTGCCCTTGTACTTTTTCGCAAGCTCGACCATCGTATTTTTTGTCTCGTAATGGTATCGGGACAGTGGGCACTCGATGTTGAACCATTCCAGCACAACAATTTTGCCTCTGTAGTCGGAAAGACTTACGGTTTTGCCGTCAAAGCTGTTTAGCTCAAACGCCGGTGCTCTTTTGCCGGTACTTTCGCCTTGGGCATCTATTCTTGGCCTGGCCGGCCGTTCCCTCTGCGGCCTCTCCAACCTTTCAGGCCTTGGCCTGGGTTCCGGCCCCCTGACTCCCGGTTCCCTCTGGTACCGGGCAATCAGCCTTTCCAGACGACTGGCTGTCTGTGTGGCTTTCTCTTTTACCGCCAAGCCGTGAATCACCCTTAGCTCGCCGATGGATGGCTGACGGCCTGCTTGCGGTCGCCCGGGCCCTCTCAGTTTCGCAAGCTGCTCTTCAATCGCTCTAATCGCTGTCTGTCGTTCTTGACCTGCTTTTGCCATCCTTTCTCTCAGCTTGGTCCGTTCCTCTTCAGAGAGGTCTCTAAATGCTCCGGCTTCACGCCCTGTGCTTTATGGCTGCTTTGAGTTTCGCAACCTGCTCTTCAATCGCTTCAATCGCTTTGAGTTGTTCCTGTCGCCCTGTACCGAAACGTCCGCCGCCAAACCTTTCACGCATCTCGGCCCTGAACTTTTCCCTTTCCTCCTCAGACATATTCTGATATCTTTCTCTCCTTTGAAGCATTTCGGCCCTGAACTTCTCTCTTTCGGCCTCAGACATATCCTGCCATCTCTGCCTCATACTCCCTCTCTGTCCGGCTCTTTCTTCCTCTTGCCCAAATGTAGCTCCCACTACTACAAAAACCATCAGAACGGTAACGATTGAAATTAGATACCTCTTCATAATATTAACCTCCAAAACAGATTAAAAAAGTTACAATCCAACTAATTCCCACCCTGGAAATTAGTGTTTTTACAGACCCGCTCATATCAAAGTGAACCTGCTCCGATAGACACCGGAGCAGGCCGCTTGATATCACACTACTTTCGCTATTATAATCCACACTTGCAGTCAAAGCGTTTTACCCCACCGGCGCTTTGTTGTTTGAAACTCAACGATTTCTCTGTCTGCCTGAGCCCTCTTGGCCGCCTGGCGCCCTTACTCCTCGGCCGCCCCGTTGACCACCTTGAGGTCTTTGGCCCGTTCCTGGCCTGCCCCCAAATCCCCTTCGGCCACTACCTCTGGCAATCAGCCTTTCGAGGAGCTGGGCAGTCTCCTTGGCTTTCTCTTTCGTCGCCGCCGCCTGGATTGGCTTGAGGTCGCTTGTGCTTATTATTAAATACTGCGCGCCCTCTGCCGCCGGTCCCCTTCGACCTTGTAGTCTGGCAACTTGTGCTATGATTGTCTGAAGTGCCTGCTGTCGTTCCTGGCGGACCTTCCTAAACTTTTCCATTATTTTTGCTCTTTCGTCGTCGGAAAGGTCTCGAAATCCGCCTGTAGGCCGTGTGATCTGCGCAGCTTTGAGCTTCGCCAGTTGTTCTTCAATAGCCTTAATGGCTTTTTGCTGGTCTTCGGGACTCATGAATCCGCCACGTCTGGAGCCACCTCTTTGGCGCATCTGGGCCCTGAACTTCTCTCTTTCCTCCTCTGACATATTCTGATATCTCTCTCGCATTTTGGCTCTTTCTTCTTCAGAGAGGTTTTGCCGGCCCTCGCGGCCTTCAGTGGCGCGCCTACCTCCTCTGCGTTCCTGCTGGCCAAATGCGGCCCAGACCATTGTCAGAACCACCACAACAGCAACGGTTGAAATTAGGTACCTCTTCATAATATTAGCCTCCAAAATAGGTTAAAAAAGTTACAACCCAACTAATTTCCACTCTGGAAATTAGTGTTTTACAGATCCATTCGTGTCCATTATGTATAGACGCAAACACAGAACCTTTTATTGCGATAATCTGTAAAAAGTCCGATTGTTATGATAATGTGGGAGGCCGCTCCACAACCGTTAAACGCGGGCCCACGCCTAAGGGGTAGGGGGGCTAAATTGCACTTTTAACTTCACCTAAGAAAGTCGAAATCTTAGCAAGCATCTTCTCTCTGTCGTTTAGGTTGTCCTCAATCAATCCCACTATTTTTGAGCCGATTATTACACCGTCGGCCCCCGCCTGAGCGACGGTTGCAGCATGTTCGGGTTTGCTGATTCCAAAACCTACGCATACCGGTACATTAGTAAGCTCCTTCAATTTACCGACCAGCCCTTCAATCGTACCGGAGAGGTTTTCTCTGCTGCCGGTAACACCCAACAGTGAAACGGTATAGATAAAGCCGGTTGTTTTGGAAGCAATCAGCTTCATTCTCTCAGGCTTGGTAACAGGCGTTACCATAAAGACGGTATCAAGCCCCGCCGAGGCGGCAGGACCAACAATCTCATCGGCATCATCAATACTCAAATCGGCAACAAGAACGCTGTTAACGCCGGCCTTGTGGAAATCGTTGAAGAATTTCTCTATGCCATACTGATAAACCAGGTTGTAGTACATCAAAAGTCCGATTGGAATATCCTTGTAATCTTTGACCTTTCGGATAAACTCCAGGGCCTTTCCCAAATTCATTCCGCTTTTCATTGCGCGAATATCAGCCTTTTGAATTGTCGGCCCATCCGCTATCGGGTCGGAAAACGGTATCCCTAATTCCAGAATATCAGCCCCGGCATCGATAGCTGTTTTTACGATTCTCACACTCGTATCAAAATCCGGGTCGCCTATCACGAAAAACGGTATCAAAGCCGTTCTATTTTGTCCTTTTAGTTCTGAAAAAACCTGCTTGTATGTCTTCATCAATAGAATCCTTCTTCTGTTCAAATAGTAAATATCGTAGAAGCGCTGTCTTTTGGCATAATCAATTTCCCAATGGTCTGCGTTTTTCCACAATTGAAACATCTTTGTCACCCCGGCCGGAAAGATTCACAACCGCTATTTGTTCGCTGTCCAGCTTGCCCTTTTGACTGACAAGATAGGCTAAAGCATGCGAGCTTTCCAGGGCCGGCAGTATCCCCTCACTTTTGGTCAACAGCCCGAAGGCGTCGAGCGCCTCGTCGTCTTCTGCCGCGACGTATTCTGCCCTGCCGGTATCTTTCAGCAGACAATGTTCCGGCCCAACAGCCGGATAATCCAGCCCCGCACTTACCGATTCGGTATCATGAATCTGGCCTTCCTCGTCCTGCAGCAGATAGACCTTTGCACCGTGCAGGATACCAACCCTCCCGGCTACGAGTGTCGCAGCGTGCCTGCCACTGCTCAGGCTCCTGCCGCCGGCTTCAACACCAATTAGTCTGACGTCTTTGTCATCTATAAAGCCGGAGAAAATACCTATTGCGTTACTGCCTCCGCCTACACAAGCCACAACCATATCCGGCAGTCTGCCTAACTGTTCGAGGCATTGCTGCCTGGCCTCTTTGCCGATACAGGTTTGAAAATGTTTTACTATCGTCGGATACGGATGCGGGCCACAGGCTGAGCCGAAAAGATAAAACGTATCGGTAACGTGGGCCGTCCAGTAGCGAAGCGCATCGTTGATGGCATCTTTCAATGTCCCCGTCCCGCCTTCAACGCCAATCACTTCTGCCCCGCAGAGTTTCATCTTATGAACGTTGACGCTCTGCCGCTCGATATCGATTACGCCCATAAAGATTTTCGTTTCCATCCCGAACAAGGCCCCAATCATCGCCGTAGCCAGGCCGTGCTGGCCGGCGCCGGTCTCGGCAATGAGCTTGGTCTTGCCCATATATTTGGCTAAAAGACCCTGTCCGAGCGTGTTGTTGACCTTGTGTGCTCCGCCGTGCAGAAGGTCCTCGCGTTTTAGATAAACCTTGAAACCGACATGCTCGCTGAATCTTTTCGCATAATAAAGAGGGCTGGGCCTGCCGGCGTATTCTCTCGAAAGCTGCGACAGCTCCGCCACATACTGCTGGTCTTTATAGAAACGATAAAATGCCTCTTCCAATTCTTCCAATACCGGTATCAAAACCTCCGGCACATAGAAACCACCATAATCTCCGAACCTACCCTTGTATTTCATAATTCATTCCTCATATTTCGTATCTCGTACAAATCCGAAGCCTAAAGTTTAGAGTGCCTAAAGTGAGCTAAAGTGAACTAAAGTTAAAAAAAAGAATCTTGACTCTCGTCAGACAAGTATCCAATCCAGCACCAATTTTGTCATATAAATTGGTGCTGGATTCCTTGTTGGATATTCATTATTTGTTCCTTTTAACTTTAGGCACTTTAGTTCACTTAGTATTGTTTCGGATTTAGGATTTATCCTCTTAAGTGCTTTATATTTTCAAACAGTTTTTTCATTTTCTTATGGTCTTTTTTACCCGGCTCAGCTTCTATCCCGCTGCACACATCAATTCCATAAACTCCTAATTTAACCGCTTCCGCTGCGTTGTCCGGATTTATCCCACCGGCCAAGAAAATACGCTTGCTGATATGCCCTATGACGTTCCAGTCAAAAGTCAACCCCGTGCCGCCGTACTTCTGCGGGTCGAAAGCATCTAACAGAATAGCATCCGTGAAAAAGCTGTCCGCTCTTTTGATGTCTGTTTGGTCTTTTACACGTATCGCCTTCATCGTCTTTACATTATGAGAAAGGAATAATCGGCAGAACTCCGGGTCTTCGTCGCCATGCAATTGGACCCAGTCTAACTGGCAGAGATTTGTCGTCTCGTGGATTTGCTCAATCGGAGCATTAACAAACACGCCCGCGGTATCTATAAAAGCCGGCAGCTTGCTTATTATACCCGCAGCTTTTTCCATCGTTACAAACCTCGGGCTCTTCGGATAAAAATTAAAACCTAATATATCCGCACCCATATCCATCGCCGCCGCAGCGTCTTGGTAATTAGTAATACCGCAAATTTTAACTTTCACTATCAACATATTCGTCGTTCGTCGCCCGTGCCTTGGGTCACGAGTCACGCTTTATTTGAGACTTCGATTAACTTTTCCAGGCAAGCTGACGCTTTTCCGTCGCTGACCGAAGCCTCTGCCGGCTTGATTGCTGAAGCGAAATCATCGGCCAAACCGCCGGCGATTATCGCAGCAGCGGCATTGAGAACAACAATATCTTTACGAGGCCCGCTCTCTTTACCACTTAGTATGTCCCTTAAAACCTTAGCACTTGTTTTGGCGTCAGTTACTTTCAAATCCTCTATATCAGCTAACCCTATACCTAACTCTTCAGGGTCCAGCTCTTTGCTTGTGATTTGACCCTCTTTTAGTTCGAGTATTTTGGTGGTCGTTACTGTGCTTATCTCGTCCATTCCGTTACTGTGGACCACCATTGCGTACTGTGTGCCCAACAGCTTAAGCGCCTCGGCAACGAGCTGCATCAAACCTTCATCGGCCACACCCAACACCTGCCTCTTTACATTGGCAGGATTTGCCAAAGGCCCTAAAATATTGAAGACCGTCCGAAAGCCGAGACTCTTGCGTATCGGCTGAACATATTTCATCGCCGGATGGAACATAGGCGCGAACATAAACCCGATATGCGCCTCTTTTATACACTCGGCCACAGTATCGGCTGAGGCATCTATTTTGACACCCAGCTCTTCAAGCACATCAGCCGAGCCGCATTTACTGGTTATCCCGCGATTGCCGTGCTTGGCAACATAAACCCCTGCCCCCGCCGCCACTATTGCCGCTGCCGTTGAAATGTTGCAGGTTTTAACTGCTCCGCCGCCGGTGCCGCAAGTGTCAACCAGATTATCAATATCGACCTTCACGGCAACAGCATGGCTTCGCAGCGATTTGGCAAGTCCTGCTAACTCTGCCGCCGTTGCCCTTGACCCGCATCGCTGTTAGAAACGCTGCAACTTGAGCCTCAGGCACCTGCCCTTCAAAAATAACATCCAGCAAATCCGTCGCCTGCTCAAAGCTCAAATCCTCACCTTCAAGCAACGTTTTTATATATTCTGTTATTCCTGCCATATCAGGTTCCTTTTTTTCACTTATGGTTTACTTTTTTCGTTGTCTCTTTTTCCGCGATAGATAAAATATTTTCAATGATCTTACCACCTGCGGGGGTCAAAATACTCTCCGGATGAAACTGCACACCGAATATCGGAAGCTCTTTGTGGCGAACTCCCATAACAATCTTCTCAAATTCAGCGGTCTTCTCTAAACATTCCGGCAGCTCCAAAACACAAAGACTGTGATAGCGTCCCGCCTGCAGCGGATTTTCGACGCCGGCAAATATGTCCTTTTCATTGTGAGTTATTCTTGAAGGCTTGCCGTGCATCGGCTCCGGCGCATGGCCGATTTTACCGCCAAAATACTGCACAATCACCTGATGACCTAAGCACACGCCCAATATCGGCAGTTTATCTTTGAAGTAACCTACCGCCGAGAGCGAGACACCAGCAGTATCCGGCGTGCCAGGCCCCGGCGAAATCACAAGCAGGTCAGGCCCAAATTCCTCAGCTAACACTTTAAGCTCTTCAAGCGCGGTGTCGGCCCGGTAAACCTTAGCCTGACAATTGCGCTTACAAAAATCATCGACCAGATTGTATGTAAACGAATCAAAATTGTCGATGAACAAAACTTTTCTGTCTGTATCCTGCATTTTGTATCCTACTTTCGCTCAGTTGCCTTGCGAAGCTGCGGCATCGGGCGTGCCTTCCACGCCTTCACATCCTCCAGCAGCACCTCAATTGCTTTGTCGAGTTGAGTATCTTTGCCGCTCGGCATCTCGCCCGGCTCATCCCAAATAATATAATCCGGTACAGCACCACTTAACTCCATATCCTCTCCGGTCCCTAACACAAACCATCCGCGAAATGGCATGCGTAAACGGCCTACATCCATCACCTGCGCACTGCCAGTCGAGATAACGCCGCCGGCTGTCGGCACACCCACAAGCTTACCTCGTTTGAGCGTCTTGATAGCGTGGCTGAATATCTCGGCATTGCTGAAGCTGTTCTGATTGCACAGGACAATAATCGGTTTGCTCCACGTCGCATAGACCCGCCGATCCTCCGGATAACCCGGACCACCCCCACGCGGCACCGTTATCGCGTGGACAGGCTGGCATAGAATGGTCAGCAGATGGTCTGTCGTAAAACCGCCACCGTTGTTCCGCACGTCAATGACCAGGCCTTCTTTGCCCGCCCCCTCAGCGTACAATTCCCGCTCAAGCTTTTGGAAGCTGGGCCAGTTCATGCCACGGATATGGACGTACCCTAAAGTTCTATCCGATGCTTCCTGAACCTTCTTACGATTATCACGAATCCACTTTTCGTAAAGCAGAGTCCGCACAGCACCATACGAAATCGGACGCAGCACAACTTCGCGTCTCTCGTCATCGGCACTCTGGACGCTCAGGTGAATATCCCTATCAAGGGGGCCGTTCAGCACTTCTGTCAGATCCATTCCCGGGTCCACGTTTATACCATCGATGCTCCGGATAATCTCGCCCGGCTTGACCCGGCTCTTTTCGCGGTCCGCAGGGCCATTCGGCAATACGTCCTTCACCTTCAAACCAGGCCCTTTGTAATTCGGCTCGAACCGCACGCCCAGATGCGCCGTCGTAATGTCCCAGGCCGGCTGCGCCGCCTCAGATAATCGCCGCCTGGCACGGAAGCCAAGATGCGAACCGTTCAACTCTCCGAGCATTAGGTTCACGACGATGCCAAAGCTCTCCGCATCTACTGCCTTTGCCGCCATTTCTGAATACTTGCGGCGAATGCCGTCCCAGTTGCGATTGCCAAGCCGCTCGTCGTAGTAGCGGTCGCGCATCAATCGCCAGGCCAGGTCAAACGCAGCCCGAAAATGCGCCTCGCGTTCCACCTCCTGTTTGGTACTGAAAGAATACACTGTCTCTTCGCCCTTTGACGAAACGCTCGCCGGCTTACCACCCGACAGCCACACAATTTGATTGCCCTCTTTGAGCCAACGTGGCCGCCCGCCTGTCTTCTCGGTCAGAAGCTTCGGCTTAAGCTCCTCTGGTATCTCGATGGTATAAGTGCCTTTTTTGCCGTCAATCGTTGCCGTAAAGGCGAGTTTCTTCGAGTCATGTGAGAAGAACAGACCGCGTTCCGTTGACCCCGCAATCTCGACACGGCGGACACGCTCATGAATACGCTCGAAATCTATGACGACCTCCGGCACTTCATTCTCCTTGTCTTTCTTTTCGTCGTTGGTTTCCTGTTCTTTGCCGGTACTTTCCTCTTCTTCTTTCGATTGCTCGGACTCTTTACACTCCTGGACTTCTTTCGACTCGGCGTCAGCTTCATCGTCTTTGGATTCTTCCTCTTTGCCCTTTTTCTCGTCCTTCTTCTTACGCACATCATCCATCTTCTTCAGGGCCTTCTCAATCGTCCGGTCGCGTTTGCCTTTCTCGTATTCTTGCTTCTCGAGCCAAACATAGAAAATGTCCATTTCCCGGTCGAGCCGCTGTCCCGTAAAGGCGATTACTTTCCCGTCTGGCCTCCACACAGGACTATGCTCGTCGTACGGATGCCGCGAAATGTTGACCGGCTCACAAGAACCGTCCACCGGCATAATCCAGATGTCCCGGTTGAAATTGTCGTCGTCTATCGAGTACACAATCCACTTGCTGTCGGGCGACCAGTCGTACTGGGGCGGATTCCACGAACGCAAAAGCCGTTTTGCGTCCTTACCTTCCGGCGTTATCGTCCACAGGTCTCCAAGACCTTTCACGAACGAGAGCCGCGAGCCGTCCGGACTAAACCGGATGTCCGACTCCACCTCACCGTCCTGCGTCAGACGTTTCAACTCGAATTTCTCGTTCTGCCACCAGTATAGTTCAGCGTCGCCACGTTTGGCCCGCCAGATGTCACATTGTCCTGCTTTATCGCTGGCAAAGAAAATGTATTCACCATCGGGTGAAAAAACAGGTGTCCGTTCCTGTTCAGGTGTGTCGGTTACCTGCCGCGGCTCTCGAAGCTCCGTATCCATCACCCACAGGTTACCTCCGGCAATGAAAGAGATTTCCAGACCGTCTTGGGAGAATGCAACATCCGTCGCTTTCTCCACGACCCGCCGTTCCAATGGTGGCGTTACCGTATCTCCGGTATTTTTGATATCTATCCGCGTTGGCGAAGTATCCTCACCCGGCCGGAAACGATAGAAATCAAATAGATGCCGAAAGACAATCGTCGAGCCGTCACGAGAAATGCACGGTAAGACCACCGAATCATCTTCAAACTCCGTCAACTGCCGTTCCTCGCCCGTTTCCAGGTCATACTCCCACAGGTTAAACGCGCCGCTCTGTGCACCGACATAGTAGAAACCGCTGCCCTCGGCCTTCCATAAAGGGCTGCGTGAGCTTGTCTCACGGTGAAGAAGCTTTGTATATTCGCCGGTTTCAAAGTCGTACATCCAGATTTGACTGGCACGCGCACCATAATATCCCTTTCGCCACCACGTCATTCCCTCACGCGTGAAAAGAAGGCGCTTGCCGTCCGGCGAAATTACACCGTCTTGCCCATAGGCATCAAAGAGCAGGTCTGCGGCCTTCCGCTCATGCCGGGAAATCTTGAAGAAGCGTTGTGCCCCCCGCCAGAAGTGGTCTCGGCTGGCGATAACCAATAGACCATCGCCCGAAGGGTACCATTCTTCAAGCGAATATCCGGCAGTGTGAAACGTCAGTTGCCTGGGCGTTCCGCCTTCGATGGGCACAACGTACACCTGGTCGCCGGCATCGCGGTCACTTATAAAAGCAATCTCCGAGCCGTCGGGCGAAAAGGCCGGCTGCTCGTCATCTGATGGGTGCTGCGTCAACTGACGTGCAACACCACCTTCGCTTGGAACGAACCAGATATCCCCGCGCCAAACAAACGCGAGCATCGACCCATCCGGAGAAAGTGCAGGTTCCGAACCAAGTCGAATCTCCTCGTATGCCGCCCCCTGAACCATACCGGCCAACAGGCAGACAAACAGGAATATGACAACTCCCAGGCCTTTCATAAGTGAGTCATTTCTATCGCACATTTCTTTCACCTACTCTGGCAAAAACTATATAAATTCTTTCAGCCAACTATTTTATACCCTTCAGGGTAGTAAATTCTCGCGAGTAAAATCATAAACTATTATTGTAAAGCTACTACCTGTGGCACAAGTACCTGTGGCACAAGTTACCCGCGCACAAACGGGAATTTTCAATCGGGAGCACTATTCACTCTCCACGAATCGCTCGCAAACAGGACATTGCCTTATGTTCGGTCTCCTCAAACTCTGTCTTCGGGACACTGTCGTGCACGATACCGGCGCCGACTCGGATATAAGCGATATGGTCTCTGACCTGTAAACTTCTTATAGTAATACAACTGTCGAATTGGCCATCGACCGTCAGATAGCAAACAGCCCCGCCGTAGTAGCCGCGTTTGGTTTTTTCCAACTGGCGAATTATCTTCATCGCCTCAATCTTCGGAGCCCCCGTGAGCGTCCCCATATTCATCGTTGCAAGATACGCACTCAACGCATCAAGCTCTTTTGCGAGCGTGCCCTTGACATTACTAACTAAATGCTGGACCGAAGCGTATTTTTCAACTGTCAGCAGTTCTGTAACAACTCTGCTGCCCGGCTCCGCCACGCGAGCAATATCGTTTCTGGCCAAATCGACCAACATTATATGCTCAGCCAACTCCTTACGGTCGAGCTTAAGTTCGGCCTCATATCTAAAATCGGTATCGGCATCGATTTTATTGCCGACTTTGCCCCTGGGTTTCGTGCCGGCTATCGGCCTAATCTCAACGTTGCGCTTATCGGTCCCGCTGACTCGAAGATTTAATTCGGGACTCGAACCCATCAATATCGTATTAGGCGTGTTCAGATAGAACATATATGGCGAAGGATTCAACGTCCTCAGCCGTTTATAAACATCCAGCGGCTCGTCCGGACAGGGCTCGGTTATTGTCCTGCTCAAAACCACCTGAAAAATATCACCATCGACGATGTGATGCTTGGCGTCGCGAACTATTTTCTCATATTCTTCCTGGCTGGTATCGGTTGAAGCGGCCGGCAGCGAACCTGCAAACTTCTGTCCTTTAGGTATCTTGGTCCCGGCAATATTGAAATAGTAATCTAAACACTCCTGTGCCTCAGCGATTGTTGCTTCACGGTCGCCGTTAGTGATAATACAATTGACAATCACATAACCTTTGCCGTGTTCGTGGTCCATCAGGAAGATATTATCCGCGAAGTAAAGCTCGTAATCGGGATTGCCTAACAGGTCTGTCTCGCTGGCGGGGAGTTTCTCAAACTGGTCTATGAAATCGTAGCTCAAAGCCCCGAGCAGCCCGCAGGTTACGCGGAATGGCTTACTGGCTAAGCTGAAAGCAAATGCAACCGCCCGCAATACATCCATTTGATTTACACTTGTCAATCGGGTCTGCTCATCGACTACTTCTTCGATTTGTTTGATTCGCCCGACAATTGCCTCCGGGCTGAATTCGACCGATTCACAAAAAGCAAACCTTTCTTTGTTGGAGGACAGATAATTCAATATACGCCCGCCGGTAATACTCAGGGCTTTTATAGTAAAATCAGCACCCGTACCGGCAAGGTAAAGTGCCGGCCTTGCCGTGCCGAAACTCAGCGCTCCACTGCCTGCCAAGTATTCCCTGGACTCAAACAAACAGCAGTTTTCAGCCCGGCCGTAGTCGCTCAGCCTGGCAAAAAAATCCACCGACTCGTCAATATCAATCTCTTTGACAATTGGCACGATTTGCCCCGGCTTGGCCTCGTTTATTATTTGCCTGTAGTCTTCCATATTCTGAACCTTTTATCGGTACTTTCTATTGCCAAATTGCCAAAAATACAAACAAAAAAAACAGCCCACCGTTTTCCGACAGGCTGCATTTTTCGCATATCTAACAAATTGTGTACAGCAAATTACCGCTCACCTGCCGGATTTTACCCCACAGGCCACCACCAGCTATTGGTATTTTTACGGTTAATCTGCCTCATAATATGTATATTAAACCAAATTCACCCAATCTTGTCAAGAAAAAACCATAAAAATCCGGAATTATACACAATTCTACGATACTATAACTGCGCCAAGATTTTCTGATTCCTACCTGTTTGTTCATATACTGCGACGGTGCCGCAGCCGGTCCACCGCTACCGCCACTACGATAATCGCACCGGTGATAATCTCCTGCACCCAATTCGGCAGACCCATCTGCGTACACCCCGAAGCGATAGTGGTCATTAGCAAAGCCCCCACTAAAGTACCGAGAATCGACCCTTCTCCACCGCTCAGGCTGCCGCCGCCGATTACCACCGCCGCTATCACGTTTAACTCCAGTCCTACCGCCACCGTAGGGTCGCCCACCGTCAACCGCGAAAACTGCATCAGTCCAGCCAACCCGGCAAAGGCCCCGCACAGGGTGAAAACTAATACCTTGACCCGCTCCACCGCCACGCCGCACAGCCGGGCTGTCTGCTCGTTTGAGCCGATGGCGAAGGTATGCCGACCTAACCGAGTGTATCGCAGCAGTGCCGCCACAGCCACAGCTAAAATAATCAGCACCCACACCCCCGGCGGCAGCAGCATCCAGCTTCGCTCTTTCGGCAGCGAGGCCAGCAGCTCCTCCAGCCATCTCAAACGCTCAGGATCAACATCGATTTTCTGCTCGCGTCCGATACCTTTAGCCACCCCCCGAACCACCAACATCATACCCAAAGTAACGATAAAAGGCACCACGCGCAGCCGGGTTATCAGCATTCCGCTGACTAATCCGAAAAATGCCGCCGCCGCCACGCCCCCGACTGCCGCCGTCAGCGGACTCACGCCGGCGTATTGCAGCAGCCAGGCAATCACCACCGTGCTCAGCGCGACAAGCGAACCAACAGAAAGGTCAATCCCCCCGGAGATAATTACCATCGTCATACCCAAGGCCGCCACGCCAACTATCGTCGTTTGCCGGGCAATCATTTCCATATTCCGTGCGGTCGCAAAACTCGGCGGCGCATTCAGCACAAACACCCCGTACACCACTACCAGAGCCAATATCGGCCCGAGAGTATTCAGCCAACTCCGCCAATTTAATCCTCTTTTTTCTTTCGGTATCATCAGCTTATCGCTCATGCGCTAACCTCCTGTCCGGTCGCCTCTAACATAAGCTTATGCTCATCGACTTCGTCAATCCGGCGTGTCGGCCCCAACTTTCCGCGGCACATAACTGCCACCCGGTCGCAGACCCCCATCAATTCCGGCAAATAACTGCTCACCATCAGCACCGCCTTTGGCTTTCGTCCTTCAGCCGGCGAGCCGGTCGCCAATGCGTTTATCAACTTATAGACGAGCGCCTTGGCCGCTACGTCAATACCCCGCGTCGGCTCGTCTAACAGCAGCACATCTACGTCGTGCAGCAGCAATCGAGCCAGCGCCACTTTTTGCTGGTTGCCGCCCGATAGGGACGAAACCAATTGTCGTGGTCCAAGACAGCGAATATCCAGCCTTTCCAACCAGAGCCGCGTAGCTTTATCCTGTCGGCTCGGCAGAACCAGCCCCAGCGGACCAAAGCCCCTCAGTTTGGAAAGTGTCATGTTATCCGCCACGCTCAGAGAAAGCGCCAATCCCTCTTCCTTGCGGTCCTCACTCAGAAAACCGGCCCCCTGCATCCACCGCCTTACCGGCGAAGCCGGCCCCGTATAGACTCCTAATCGAATACGCCCCCGCTTGACCGGCTCCAGTCCGAACAAGCTCCGCAGCAGTTCCGTTCGCCCGGCCCCAACCAGCCCGGCTATACCCAACACCTCCCCGCGATGCAATTTCAGACTCGCCGACTTGGGCTTTTCCAGGCCGGCTAAATCTTCAATCTCCAAAATGACCTCTCCCGCCTGACGCGCAGAGCGAGGGTAAAGCTCCTCAACCTGCCTTCCCACCATAAGCGATATTATCTCGTCGGTTGTAATAGCAGTAACATCACTGCTGCCGACGACTCTTCCATCGCGCAAAACCATTACCCTGTCCGCGACGCGCTTGACCTCTTCGATAAAGTGCGAAATATAGACAATGGCTTTGCCCTGCCGTTTCAGCCGCCCAATAATCTCGAAAAGCCGTTTCACATCCTGCTGCGTTAAGCTGCTCGTCGGCTCGTCCAGCACTAACACCCGGCAGCCGATAGCCAAAGCCCGCGCAATCTCTACTAGTTGCTGCGAACCCACCGACAAATTACTAACACGAGCATCCGGGGTCAGTTCCGGATTATCAAATTCCTTAATCGCTTCGATTGTCCGCTGCCGCACCTGCTTCCACCGCACCACGCCTAACGTCGCCGGTTCCATACCCAACATGATGTTTTCCTGTACGCTCAAATGTGGCGTTAGTGAAAGCTCCTGATAAATCATCGCCACCCCTGCCCGTCGAGCTTCGAGTGGATTGCTCGGCCGATACGGTTTGCCGTCCAGCCACATTTGCCCCGCATCCGCCTTGACCGCCCCCGAACAGACCTTCATCAGCGTGCTCTTACCGGCGCCGTTCTCGCCAACCATCGCCAGCACCTGGCCTGCAGCTACCCTGATGCTAACATCTTCCAGCGCTACCGTTGCCCCGAAGCGTTTACAAACCCCCTGCATCTGGAGCCGTATTGATGATTGGTCCGAATCTACTCGTTCAGCCATTTTTTGAAATCGGGCTCCAACAGATTCTTCATCTTCGGTTCATCCATATTTTCCGGAGTAGCCACCGCCGAGCCGGTGTCGATTCGTTTTTCCACCTTCTCGCCGCGCAGGTGTGCCACCATCATCTTGACCCCTAAGTAACCCATATTGATTGGGTCCTGCAGCACTAACCCTTTGATATACCCTTTCCGCATCGCCAGCACAAGCCGGTTGGAGCTGTCAAAACCCACATACTTGACTTTGCCCGCCAGGCCGCCGTCCTCCAGCGCCCGCAGCATCCCGAATGTCGTTGACTCGTTCGGGCAGAATATCCCGTCGATCGTCAGACCCCCATCAGGCTTACGCAGCGGGGCCAGCAGGTTCTCGCTCGCCAGGTAGGCGCTTTCAGTGGTTGCTCCGCCGTACTGGTTCGAGCTGACCACCTCGATTGCCGGATATTTTTCTTTCAACACATCCAGAAATCCCCGTTCCCGATTCATTGTGCTGGCAGAACCCTCCTGGTAACGCAGCATAATCACCTTGCCTTTTCCGCCCAAAATCTCAGCCAGACGTTCGCCGCCCTTTCTGCCGCCGATATAGTTGTCCGTCGATACAAAACTGGTGTAATCTTCGCTTTTTAGTCCGCTGTCGATTATCACCACCGGAATCCCGTTGTTCACAGCGTCTTTGACCGACATCCGCAGTGCCACATCGTCCAATGGAGCTAACACTATTCCCGATACGCCGCGTGTTACGAAATCTTCCACCACCCTGATTTGCGACTCCCTGTCATCTTCTTTCAGCGGCCCTTTCCATATAACCTCCACGTCTATACCCGCTTCTTTCAGCTCCTGCTCGGCCTTGATTGCACCAGCGTGAATCGACTTCCAAAAAACGTGCGTCGTGCCCTTGGGAATCACGGCAATATAATACTTGTTTTCGCTCTTTTCTTTCTGTTTACATCCGCTCGCAATAAAAACAACCGCCACAGCGACAAATACAATTACCAGTAAGACCTTTTTCATAATTTTGGCTCCCTGAATTTTCGTTTTGGCAACAATATTAAAAAATCAACAACCGACGGTCAATAAAGTATATCTGCTTTACTCAGCATAACAACTCAAAACCGGCCTGTTTAAGTGATATAAAACAAAAAAGGAAAAATTTCTAACGTGGCCTGTTGACAAACCTCTATTTTCTTTTTACTATAAGTACCCAGTTGGAATTTCGATGCTGCGCGAACATTGCGGCAAGTGAATTCCCTGTGTTTGTACCACTTATCTTGAACAAAGACTATACCGGCGTGAAGGTTTAGACCAGAGTGAAGATTTTAGCTGTTATACCGGCCCGTTTCAGTTCTACCAGATTCGCCTGTAAAGTTCTCGCCAAAGACACAGGCAAATTCCTTGTCCAGCACACCTACGAGCAGGCCTGTTTAGCTAAATTGCCGGAGAAGGTAATAATAGCAACCGACGATGAAAAGATTGTCGCTGCCGCCGAGACATTCGGCGCCGAATGTATTATGACCTCAGTCGAGCACAAAAGCGGTACCGACCGCATAGCTGAAGCCGTTGCAGATATGGATGTTGATATTGTAGTGAACCTCCAGGCCGACGAGCCGGAAATCGAACCCGGCAATATCGATTATCTTGCCCAGCTTCTGATAGACAATCCGGATTACCAGATGGCCACCCTCGCCGCTGATTTCCAAAACGCCCAGCAGGTCGCCGACCCTAATATTGTTAAGGTCATTACGGATTGTAATAATAGCGCGATTTATTTTTCTCGTTTCCCTATTCCTTATGACAGAGAAAAAACCGGTGTGGGAGATGTACAGAACTATCTGCGACATCTCGGTATTTATGCTTATCGTAAGCAGTTTCTACTGAACATCACCGCATTGCCGCAGACACCGCTGGAAAGACTCGAAAAACTCGAGCAGTTACGAGCAATTGAAAACGGCTTTCCAATATTAGTTGGCAAAGTTAAGCACGTTTGCGATGGTATAGATACGCCACAGCAGTATGCAGAGTTTGTGAAGCGGCAGAAAGTGAGGGCACAAAGATAATGAGGAGTGCGCTTGTAATAACTTGCTGTTTATTCGTCATAGGTGGGTGTAGCGGTAAAGCCACAAGCGAAAAAGTTAGTTCAGGATGGCCTTCTCATACTACGCCGGATAAGTGGAAAAAGCCGAGAGTTTTTCATACTACTGTTGATGAGAGGTACTCAGAGCGGGTTTTGGTACGGAGAGCTTCGCTTATGCAGGTTGCCAATGAAAAAATATTTTCGCACAATAATGCGTATTGGTTTTCGGTTACTGAACCAGATACGATGAAGCCGGGGCCGTACAAGCTACAGATAGATATTTATAACGAGCGTGACTACCTTGTGAGGTTGGATGTACTGGATATATATGGTAATTTTAAGCCTCACGCTGAATGGATTAACGAAAAGCTATTATATGTGCGCCTCTGGTGGGGACGGGTTCTGGGAGTGGATTTTATTTTTGATGTCGAAAAGGAGCAGGTAATATACAAAGAGAACATCAATGATGGAAATATACCGTTCTTGCAGTGGCAGCAGGCAAAAGGAAAAATAAATTAACTATTTTACAAACATAAGGTTAGAAAAAATGAAACGTATATAGTCTCTGAGTTCTCTGTGAACTCTGTGGCAAAAAAATAAAAAAGGAAAATTTATGTCGAACGATAACGATTTATTGGCTTCCGTGAGCGACACTTCAACTGAGAGCGAGTTTTTCTCGCCGATGCCCGATGGCTATGAAAAGGGGAAAACTCGATATTGTTTTGTAATGGGAACTGTAATGAGCGGCCTGGGCAAGGGGATATTTTCATCCTGTCTTGCCAAGCTGATGCAGGACAAAGGCCTAAAGGTCGCACCGATTAAGCTCGAAGGTTATTTGAACATAGACTCCGGCACGTTGAATCCATTCCGGCACGGCGAGGTGTTTGTGCTCGACGATGGTATGGAATGCGATATGGATTTGGGCACTTACGAGAGGATGCTCAATCAGGATTTAAGCAGAGCAAATTTCACCACAAGCGGACAGATATTCAGTTCAATCCTGCACAAAGAACGCCACGGCGACTATCTCGGCAGAGACGTCCAGATGATCCCCCACGTTACCGGCGAGGTCAAATTGAAATTGCGTCAATTAGCAATGGAATCCGATGCCGACATCGTCTTCATCGAGATTGGCGGTACCGTAGGCGATTTGGAAAATGCCTACTACATCGAGGCGATGCGCGAGCTGGCCTACGAGGAAGGCCCGAATAGCTGCTGCTTCGTTGCCCTGACCTATATATTTGAACCGAAAACACTCGGCGAGCAGAAATCAAAGGCAGCACAACTGGGAATCAAACAGCTTATGCAGTGCGGTATTCAGCCGGACATCATCGCCTGCAGGGCAGCCGGCCCCGTCACCGAAAAAATCCGCCAAAAGATAAGCGTGTACAGCAACGTCCCTTTTGAAAGGGTCATCTCTCTGCCCGACTCCGCCAGCATTTACACGATACCGGCAATGCTCAGAGACCACGGACTCGATTTCAAAGTCGCCAGGCTGCTTAAAATCGAGGACAGAATCAATCTGCGGCACGAACGCAAGGCCTGGGCACAGTGGTGCGATTTTACCGACAAAATCGGCTCTGCCAGACGCCAAATTACCATCGGCATCACCGGCAAATACACTTCCGTTCGTGACAGCTATGCCTCGATAATCAACGCCCTTGAACACGCCGGCATCGCTTTGGCTGCCGACGTCAAAATAAAATGGATTGAAACAACTGGAATCACCGATGAAAACGCAGCCGGCAACTTAGCTGACGTGGATGGCATTATCGTTCCGGGCGGCTTCGGAACACGCGGCGCCGAAGGAAAAATCGCCTGCATAAAATATGCCAGAGAAAATAATCTGCCGTATCTCGGATTATGCTTCGGCTTTCAAATGGCTGTTATAGAATTTGCCCGTAACGTCTGCGGCCTGACACAGGCCAACAGCACAGAGATTGAGCCGGATTGTTCCGAGCCGGTAATCGACATATTACCGGAGCAGAAAAAAATAGAAGGTCTCGGTGGAAATATG
This sequence comes from Planctomycetota bacterium, assembly GCA_022566315.1. Taxonomy (GTDB): domain Bacteria; phylum Planctomycetota; class Phycisphaerae; order Sedimentisphaerales; family Anaerobacaceae; genus NIOZ-UU13. The sequence continues at coordinate 1,371 of JADFJC010000025.1, read as the reverse complement.
CGGCTCGGCGGAAGGGATATAGAATTAAAACCTCAGACGTTGGCATGGGAGCTTTTTGGCAAAACGAATTCGGTCAGAATGCGATTCAGGCATCGTTACGAAGTTGACCCACGCTATATCGAACAACTGGAAAAGGCCGGACTTGTCTTTTCCGGAAAAGCACCGAATCAGCCGATTATGCAGATACTCGAGCTTCCGTCCCATCCATTTTTTATGGGCACTCAGGCCCATCCCTGCCTGACTTCCAGACCACTCAAGCCGCAGCCGATGTTCCTGGGACTCGTCGCAGCAGCAATGCAAAAACATTACCCCGATGAAAAACTGCCCGATTGCATAAAGGCTGTCCAAAAAGTATGAAATCGCGCCGATTAGTGGTTCCATCAAGGGCTAATACTGCGCTTCACCAAACAGAGCCCCGACCGTAAGGGAGGGGTAATTGCACCTATAAATTCAAAGCGGACGAATATCGAGCGCACTTAATGTCTGTGATTGGTATATGTTGCTTCGGGCCTGAGTTCAAGTTACTGCTGGAGTTTCTCTATTTGTGCTTTGAGTTTTTCGTTTTCCTCACTCAGTTTTACGTTTTGTTCCATAACAGCATCAAAAACGCCTTTCACCTGGTTTCTGACGTTTTGCCGTGCCTTCTGTTTCCAGCTCTCTTTTTCCTGCACACATTTTGCAAGCAGTTTCTCTTGCTTTTTGCTTTCCTTGTTATGCAGCTCATTTAATCTTTCGATTTCCTTGTTGCGTTGCCCTAATTCTTTTGTTAATTGCATATTTTCAACAGCTATAAGTCTGCTCTTTTTCACACTGGGTGGTTCCTGGTTCCCACAGCCCGCAATCGACATAACAACAACGCAGACTGTTAAAACGAATATCTTCAGGGCTGACCTTTTCATTATCATCATCCTTTCAAATATTTAAGTTATTCGAAAAGCACTTTCAGTCTTCCTTTATTAGCCGCCCAGCGTAGCTATGACGCGCACATCCGAGACACCCTCAGATTCGTCCAGATTTTCCACGATGACCTTGATAAAGCGAACTTTCGTATCCAGCTCAAAGGTTCTCCTCGCAGTTTCGCCCGGCCTGAAATCGTTATAGAATGAGGTTAAATCGGCTGTGTCATAGTTGACGCCGTCGTAACTCGCCCTGATGTGCACTCGAATAGGCCTTCTTGCCTTCTTTGTGTATGTGCATTCGGCGGTCAGTGTAACATCAGTCGTGTTGCCTAAACAAATCGGCGGCGAATCGGCCAGTGCGGTAACTTTGTTGGGACCCAGTCTCTCAAGGTTCAGCACCGGCATATCAAGGCTGAAAGGTCTTTGAGTAACCAGCACCTGAACGCCCAAATCTTCAAACCAGGGGAAGCTC
>JADFJC010000024.1 GCA_022566315.1 Planctomycetota bacterium | reverse complement strand
ACAAATCATCATGGACAAAAAGTCAGGATAAAAAACTTGGCGTATCACTTGGCGTATCTTGGCGTATTATGGTATACTCTAATTGGTGTTCTGTATATAGACACCCTTGATAACTAAATAAAAACCGCGTTTTTGTTGCGGAGGTGACTGGTGCCTGGTGGTGCCCCTGGTCTTCAAAGCCAGTGTGGGGCTGATAAGGTCCCGGGTGGGTTCGATTCCCATTCGCCTCCGCCATTTATTACAACGGCGAATTAAAGCAAAACTATTTGCTTGTGTCTAACCGATGTAAGAAGTAAAGTAGAAAAATACAGAAACTGTATATCAATGGATGAGGTTTTCATGACAAAAAAAACAAAAATTATCATTTTTAGTCTGCTGATTCTGTTTGGGGTGGCTTTACTCACCTACGGTGCGTTCTTTCATTCTACGAACGTTTTACCCCAGCAGGAAGACGGTTCCCCGGCACTTGCCATGTCGGAACCTGCTCTTGTCAAAGAAGCTTCAGTAAGCGGCGTAAAGCGAGATGAGTCAGGGAAGATTAAAAAAACATACACCGGCGAGGCACCCGAAGAATGTCTTACGTGACCAGGTTAAAAACCAGACTATGGCGACCATGGTCAAAAAAACTAAATTAAGCAATCTCGCTTCAAAACTGCTTGGCTGGCGAATGTGGGTACAATCGGCATTCCTGCTGGTTTGGCTGGACCCATTGGGCCTGCGTTTGCATACTATATGCTCGCCTGTTTTTCATTGTTATGCATGTCCGCTGTCAACTTTCGCCTGTCCTATCGGCATCATCGCCCAGTTCAGTGCACTGCATATTTTTCCGTTTATGGCGGTCGGCCTGTTAATCGCGGTCGGTGTTTTGTTCGGTTCGCTTATATGCGGGTGGGTATGTCCCTTCGGATTCCTGCAGGACCTAATTGCCAAAGTTCCGACGCCAAAGTTTGACCTGCCTAAATTCACAGGGTATTTGCGTTACGTAGTGCTGATTGGCACCGTGTTAGCTGTGCCCTACTTCTTCGGAGAAGAGCATCCGCTTTTTATCTGTCTGATTTGTCCGGCGGGGGCACTCGAAGCGGCGGTACCTAATATGGTTGGCCAGGCGATTGCAGGCCAACAGATTGCCTGGCCGAACGTCGTGAAACTGACGATACTCGGCCTGTTTCTAATAGCTATCTTCTTTATAAAAAGACCATGGTGCAGGATATTGTGTCCACTCGGTGCAATATTCTCACTTTTCAATCGCGTATCAGCCTTTTTTCTGCGGTTCAACGCTGACGAATGTAACGACTGCGAGCGCTGTCATAAATTGTGTGAATACGGCATAGAGCCGGAGAAAAGCCCTAATGACTTGCAGTGTAATCGCTGCCTCGAATGTATCAACTGCGGCCCCGGCGCATTGACTTTTGGCAGTATATTTGGGTCTTCAAAAACAACAACCCTACCTGCAAAGGATTGATACGGAGCATATTTCTTCTCGATATTAAGAAATAAAAAAAAGTTGCAATAAGAATTATTGATTTAGCGTCTTAAATTAGGTAAAATAAAATAAGTTCTGAATTTATTATAAGGAGTTAGCAATGAGGCGCACCCGCAGAAAAGTTTCCCGAAGAACAGTTGCTTATTTGATGGTCATATTTTTTCTCTTGGCCTTAGTAGCAGAATTTTCCAGCGGCCAAGCAAGACAGGCTCGAAGCGCTGAAAATCCACAGGTCAAGCTGGGAGAGTTTGCTCCCGACTTCGAGCTGCCCAAACTGACGTTCAAAACCGACGATGCAGGAAAACCTATCGGAGTAATAAGCGAAAAGGATACGGTCAGATTGTCCTCCTTCCGCGGCAAAAAACCTGTTTGCTTGATTATGTCGAGCTACACCTGACCCCCCTTCACGTCCCGCGCAGCGGAGATTGAAAAATTGTACGCGTCGTACAATGATTATATTGAGTTCCTAATCGTTTATGTCCGCGAGGCCCACCCTGAGATGTTGAGAGAGGGCAATAAAACAGGCATCGTTGGCAGACCAGAAACCTTAGATGAGCGGATTATCCTGGCAACCGCATGTGTCACTAAGTATAAATTTACCATACCGATGGTAATCGACGGTATGGACGGCAAGGTCAATAGCGACTACAAAGCCGCTCCTGTACGCATTACCGTTACTGATATTGACGGCAAGGTCGCCTTTTACGCCGGCCGGGGGCCGTTTGATTTCAAACTTCCCCCGGTGGAAAGAGTCCTGAAGAAGCTTATCGCTAACGGGGGCCGTATGCCGCCGCCACCAGAGATTCAATGGAGCCAGCCGGTCAACGGCCTGCGCTGCGGGCTCAGCTTTGACCCGGCAAAGCTGACCATCGGTGAAGAAGTTACGGCCCGGTTGAAATTTGAAAACACCACCGATGAACCCATTAACTTCTACTACCAACCGACCGATGCCATCAAACGCTTTGTCATCAATAATGACCGTGGACAAACTTTGAAGATAGAAGCCTCTCGCGCAACCGGTCGGTTTCGTAGGCGTGGACGGCGCAGTCCCGATAAAATCGGGATCCAAACAATCGCACCCGGAGAAGCTTTCGAGACTAAAATCGAAGGTAAAATCGTTGTTGCTTCCGACCAGGAGTCATCTATTGCCGGCCAGTTCCACGCCGTGTACAACATCGAAGTGGATGAGAATGCGTTAGCTCAAATAGAACCGGCTCCCACGCAACCGGTTTGGACCGGAAAAATCAGTTCCGGCACATGTACCCTTAATGTAACCTCGCCCCAACAACACGGCTGCATAGATTGTCACAGCGACTCAGATTATCACCACGCGAAGGTGCAGGACTGCGCAAACTGCCATGTAGGAGAAATGGGCAACGCCAACTTCGGCCTCAAGGAAGGGTCGTGTGCCCACTGCCATCCTCGGGATGGTGTGTATGGCCGCAGACAAATCCTTGGGCCGGGTGGAGAATTTGATATGGCTTCCAGGCACATTTCCGGCACTATCGAGGACAAAGACTGCCTGTTATGCCATGACAAGAGCAAACATGGCAATGGTGTCGTAAGTCTGATAGACCCGGATTCCGGCGGAACCAAGGCGTGGACAGGCACACGCACGGCGTTCTGTCTGACCTGCCATGATGGTGAACCACCTGCTAACGTATCTTTCCCAGCCAAATCTGCCGGGTCCGGCTATGATAAATCGAAGTTCCAAGGCTCAGCTCACGCAGGCGCAGGTTGTAGCCGTTGCCATAACTCCCATGGTTCATCATACCCATCGCTATTAAAGAACTTACATCATCATTGACAAAAACGTTTGGGGCGAAGATGGCGAAGATTATACCTTTTTGCGGGATAGGCCGTGACGAAGATGCTGTAATCGTACAGCTCTTGCAAATAAGCCTTAGAACTTGTAAATAAATTATCTTCCATTTTTGGCTGGCTGCGGCTTCGGCTTTTGGCGGCCTCAGCAAAACTCGGACTACCAACCAGTAGTCCTGCGTTTTGCTTCCTTGCCAGCCTTGTCCTCGCTCAGCCAAAAACGAAACCTGATTTCTTTACCAGTCCTTACTTTTGACTGATTGCAGATAATTTCTCATCGAGTTCAGACAGCCTGAAATCTTCCGCACGGACAATATGCTTGCGGTCGGTGAGAATCAGCCAGGGAAGAGACTTGACGCCCCATGTGAAACGTGTTTCCTCCTCATCGCCCTGAATCATTCCGACGGTGAAGGGGATGTTGTTATTTTTCACCCACTCATTGAGTTTGTTCTCATCAATCTTCGAGGCCTGAACTGTGACGACAGCTACGCCTTTTCCTTTCAGTTCCTCAGCTTGTTTGGCGAGCTGTCTGATGCAATACCGTGACGGCCGCTGCTCCATATCCCAGAAGCAGACAAGTATCATTTTATCGCTGACATCGGCCGATGATATTTCAATCTTCAAGTCTTTTAGTTCAGGTAAGGGCCTGCCCACAAGCGAAGGGGGGCGCTTCGGCACATAGCGAGTAGTTGATGGTCTTTCGCTTATCACGACCTTGACATCGGTTGCTCCGCCCTCGGTTTCGACACTGCCGTACAATCGTGTTTTACCACTTATATTTGTACTGATTCGAATCTTTCCGGCGCAGATTTTCTCAATCGTGAATTTGCCGTCTGCATCTGTTTGTGTATTGCGATACGGCTGACCTTCGCCGTAGGTAGAGATTCTGGCATTGGCCACCGGCTTATCATTGGCATCTACCACCACACCTGAAACCGACAGATTCGCCACGGCTAATGTTAATGTCCCTACATCAAGTTGATTATCCACGGCGTCATCGGCCTGGACTTCGGTACGATTTTGGCCGTATCCTTCGGCACTTGCAGTTATGCTGTATTTGTGCTCAGCCGGTATGGCCTTGATTTCAAAATTCCCTTCAGCATTGCTTTGCCCTATGTCGCGTGCTATTGTCGAGCCCCAACTTGATGCTCGCAGCATAACCAAAATCCGGGCATTGGCAATGCCTTTACCATCAGGGTCCAGCACTTTTCCGGTGAAAGTTACGCCGGGCCTAAGTCTGATATCGAGCGTCCTTGTATCTTCATCGATTTCCACAGTAGCAGCCAAATTACGCTGCTCGTGCCTGGCCACAAGATAGAAAGTCGTTTCCCGTTCTCCCCAACCACGAGGGTCCCAATTGACCTCGAATTTTCCCTCAGCATCCGAACTGACATCTTGCCCGCCGGTTGGACAAACTTTAAGTTTGACGCCTTGTACCGGCTTGTCTTTTTCATCGCGTACTACACCTGTAATTTTCGGCTGGTCGACAAGCTGACATTCAATGCGTGCCGTCTTGCCGTCCTCAATTGTGATGGTCTCCTGTTGCCTCTGACGCGAATAACCTTGTTTGTAAACCCCGCTCATCTGATATTCTCCCGGCATCAGGCGAATCCGGGCAATTCCATCTTCGTTGGAAAGAGCACCAAAATATTTATTGCTGGCTTGCTGTCGAATACTTACTCTCGCTTGCTCGACGGGTTGTTTACTTACGGCCTCTGTAATCACAACCTCCAACAAACCGCCTTTGCTCAGCTCCATTTTCACGCCGCTTTTGGTTTTGCCCGTCTCTGTCAGAACTTCCACCGGCTCGGTTATCCAATCCGCCAGTTTTCCCATCGGCGATACAATCTTTAAAATATGTTTGCCGCCGGCAAGGGCATTGGCGCTGAACGTTCCATCTTCTTTTGAGACGACCGGCTTTAGGCCGAAATTAGGTTGATTGCGAACTCGTGATACCCTTATTTTTATACCAGCAACCGGCTTGCCGCTTGCCTTTTCCACGACCATACCTTCAATCTTTGCTTCTATCGGCTGAGTGAGCTTAATGTCGGTTTGTCCCGGTGAGAATTGCAGCGACCGGCCCTGATAATTTTCGGGAGGGAACGTGCTAACCGTAGCCCTTCCCGGTTTTTTGACCAAAAACTCGGCTGTGGCCTCAGCGGGAATGCTGCCAAAAGAAAATCTCCCCTCTGTATTGGTCCTGACCGTCAGCAGTTCCTGTAACATATTGCCCATCAGGTATCGTGACTCTCGGCCGGTCCCGACAATCATAAAGGCAATAACAACTTCGGTGTCGGCAATGGGTTTTTGGGCTTCATCAACCACCGTCCCTGCCAGAACCTTCGCCTGGCCCAATTTTATCTCAACGTCAAGATTATCCCGTAAAACCCAGTTGGCCCAACCCATTGCCAGGCCTTCCTTTTGGGCCAAGATAATCGCCTGGGCCGAGAATTCGTCACTGCTTGTCTCGGTTTTGATAGTAAAAGCGCCATCCTCTTTGGTGGCCAGTTCCTGTGCTAATTTTACGTCATACGATAAAGTTTCGGGGCTGACCGTCAACTTGTACAGTTTGACTTTCGCATCGGTGATTGGCTGACCCTGGGCATCAACTACTTTGCCTGTGCAGGTTATTTGCTTGGCTTGTTCACTACCGGCACTTTGGGTGGAGGTGCTCCGAGGCACTCTTGCTCTTCGGCTTTGCGCCTGGGCTAAACTGGCAACAAAGACAATTGCCAAACCCACGCACAAAACTGCTCTCCAATTTTTGCGCATAGTAACTCTCCTTCACGGTATTAGCCATTTCTTAATTTTTGATTCCCTGTTTAAGCTGTTGCTTTTTTTCTGTAGATTGCCAGTCCTGCTGCCACGGCAGCTATAACTACAATGACCAAAACCGGTGTCCAGCTTACGCCCTTGCCGAGCTTTTTGTCGGCAAAAATCTTTGCAATATCAGCCTGCGAGAGAGCGTAGTTGTAGATACGGACATCGTCGATGGTTCCGACGAAATGATCGCCATACAACGAATGCCTTCCAAGTTTCAAAGTTGTACTTTCACTGTCCGGGTCACCTGAAGGGGTAGAATTATTCGTGATTAAAATACCATCTTTGTATGCCTTGAAATCCTCTCCATCATAAGTCGCAGCAAGGTGATACCAGGTGTTGGCCTGTAAATCTCCGAAGCTCGCAGCATGCCATGTGCCTCCAACCTGTACTCCCGCCGTCCCGCGGAAATCATCGAATGAATGGTTCCAGTTAATATGATAATTCTTATTCCGGTGAACCGGCCCGCTTGGTACCTCTGATGAAGGTACGGCGGGACTATTTACCCAGACAGCTAAAGTCCAAACAGGCAAGTCGGTTGCATAATTTGTCTCCACATAGTCATCCACGCCGTCGAGCTTCAGTGCGCCGCCGAATTTTCCGCCTGACGGCTGCCACTGTGGGTTACCAACGAGCGTACCGACAAGGTTATTACCGGATGAATCATTGGCGCTGCTGCCTTCGGTCTCATCCAGTTTCCACCGGGCGATGAGTGTGTGTAATGCTGTTGAGATTGTAGATGGTATTGTTATAGTGTATGGTTTGCTGTCAAACTTAAATGGTCCGGCCAATTCAACGGTTGCGATAAACGGTCCTTTTACATTTTTTGGCTCTCGCCACGAGAGCGAACAGGTGCCGCCTCAGCCATACTCGAAGCTAAAGGTACGGTCATACGTGCCGTCTTTGTTTTTGACGTGGAGTTTCGGGGCTGGTGGCTGTGCTCCGTTACGGGTCAATTCGATACGCTCGCCAAGTCGCCCCTGTAGATTTTGGCTGAAGGAATATCCTGAGCCACTTTTTGTTGCTTCCAATGTGGAAATAATCGGCTCACCAATCGAAAGCTCAGCCTCTTTGTCCGCCGTTATCTCGAAATCACCCTTTCGAGAGAACATACTGCTTCGCATCTTCCATTTTTTGCCCCTTTCGTCTTCGCGTTCAATGGCCCAGTAATTGACGCGATATCTCCCCACCGGCAGCGAGCCGGTGCCCTTTTCCGGTTTGAGTGTAAATAGTCCGTTTTCACCGCCTGCGGAAAACTCAGTAATCGTCTCAGGCAGTCGAATATTTCCAAATTTCACATCTTCGGCTTTTGTAAGCTTTATGTATGCACCGTCGCGGGCAATCTCGGTTCGATAAAGTGTGCTGTCCACCTCGATATAATTGCCCACATAACCAGTATCCAGACTACCCTTTCTGCCGATTCGAATACGGTCACACTTGTGAGCTTCAAGCGATTTATCATCAAACGTGCCGTTTGCATTCTGGTCGATAAGTACGCAGTGCTTTTTCGCTCCTGCTATAGTGATGGTCCCCTCGTACCAGCCGCCAGAATACACGTATAATCTTTTACTTCGCTCATTATGGTTGTAGAATCTAAAGTTCAAATGATAAGTTATGGGCCCATCTTCGCCTTGAAATACCACCTTAACAGGTCCAAAATACGTATAATATCGGTCTGTGCGGTACGCTGTTATAGCGGTTTCGTCATTGAGATGGCCGTTTCCGTTCGAGTCGATAAACAACCGGTCCCACTGCCCCTGTTTTTGTGTACGGTCCAGCGCTATCCATAGTTGGCCGCTCTCGACCATAGGAGTTGACCACTGAGCGAAAAACTGTTGTTGGGCCTTGAATTGCGGCAGCTCAACGCCCTGCGGCTTACTGGACAGCACTTGCAGGGTTGACGTTCCCATATCGCCGACTATCCGCTGTGCTTCGCGCTCTGAGTGATATTGCAGCCACTGCTCTTCTTGTGCCACAGCCGTTGATGTAAAGATAAGCACGCTAATTCCCACAACGATTTGAATATAGATTTTGCTTCGCATTTTGCGGAACCTCCAAATACGGTTAATTATTTGGTCGGACCGAGAGCCCGTTATGTTCGTTATATAAGTTTAGACGCGTACTACAATAAAACGTTACAGTTTTTTTGTATTTTTGTTGATATTTTTTTTCGTAAACCCTTGCTGTTTCGGCATTTCTCAGACAGAACCGCTTTTTTCGGTTGTCTTCGGGTCTGGGTTTTGCTCGCCGGGCTGATCGACTTGCTCCTGTCTGGGCCGGTATATTTTTCGCCGCCCACACTGAGCAGTTCATAATTCAGTACCAAAATTCCGCCCCGAGCGAGAAAAGGCTTGCCCTGAATTAGCCGTAGCCCTGAGCGCAGTCGAAAGGGAAGCCGAAGGGTCGAAAGGGTCTATTGAAACAGATTCCTCGACTCCGCTGCCCCTTCGGCGTCGCTCAAAGCTAAAGGCTATTTCCGCTCGGAATGACAATTCATCAAATCACGAGTGACAGAATACTACTGTCTTCTAAACTTGGATGGAATCATCCTTTTTGGTGTTCGGGGATTGGCAGGCCGAGCTCGGTGAGGACCTTTTTCATATCCTCCCAGACCCTTCTTCGGTTCTCCGGCGAGTAATTTCTCAGCAGGTATGCAGTGTGGTATGTGGGCATAAGCTTTATAGGCGGTCTGCCGAGGCCGGGATAGTATTCGTGGAATTGGCCGCGCAGTTGGCCAATCGACTTGGTGGTGTTCAACAGCGTCTTGGCTGCGTGGGCACCCAGAGCTACGATGATTTCAGGTTCTATTATCTCAATCTGTCTTTGAAGATAGGGCAGGCAGTTTATTATCTCATCGGCGCGAGGGTCGCGGTTCTCCGGCGGACGACACTTCAGGATGTTGCCTATAAAGACCTCGCTTCGTTTCAGGCCCATTGCCGAGATTACCTTATCCAATAGTTGTCCAGCTCTTCCGACAAAAGGTCGGCCTTGCGCATCTTCGTCAGCTCCGGGTCCTTCGCCCACGAACATTATGCGGGCGTTCGGATTGCCCTCGCCGGGTACTGCGTTTGTCCGCAGCGACCCCAGGCCGCATTTGCGGCATTGGTGAACTTCCTCAGCGATTTTTTCAAGCCCCTTTTTGCTTTCTTGCGAAAGCAAGGGGGCAGGCTCGGCAGCTTTCTCGGCGTCAGCCATATTGTTCTCCTGCTGCTGTGGTTCAGGTGTCCAGGCTTTGCCCTTGAGAGAAAAGCCGGAGAAAAACTGCTCCATTTCAAGATGCTGGCGAACAACTTTATTAATGTCCACATCTTTTTCCATCGGAAGCGAATTGTAACGGCGTCTTGAGAATTACGCAAGAAAAAAAGGGCGCCTGTTAATAACAGACGCCCCTTGAGACCAACAGATGTTCTGAAAAGCGCTCAGGCGCTTATAATCTTTTCAGCTTCTTCTCTGTAAGCATCCATCACGTAAGGTATGCCGGATACCTGTGTAGCTTCGGGTGTTAAAGACATAAGGTCGTCCCTGCTGATAGCTGAGACCCTGAAATTCCGGCTGCCGGCCATCAATTGCTGCAGGCCGACTTTGAGCTTATCGATGAATGTGTAAAGCCCGATAGCTCCAAGCGGCATTTCCTTGACAGTATCTTTGCCATACTTAGCAACCAGGTCTTCATAGCAAACAAAAATTTCCTCGACCTTCGAGCCGAAAGTACCAACGGTCTTTGGCAGGGCATTTGCGCCTTCCTGCAGCCATAGTCCGATATTCTTGCCGACCATACCGGGAATCATCAGTGCCCTGCCCATACAGACGGCTTTTGTAAATGGAGCGCCCATCGCCAGGACCTTGAAGATGTGGTCTTCGGTGCTCATGCCGCCGGCAATTGCGATGTCCGGGACAAACGCACCTTTCGCCGCTAACTTCCGGCATAGCTCATTGGTCATCGCCTGCAGGTAGAAGGTCGGAACGCCCCATTCTTCCATCATACGCCAGGGGCTCATGCCGGTTCCGCCGGGTGCACCATCAATGGTCAGCAGGTCGAGTTTGGCATCCGAGGACCATTTAATCGCCATTGCCAGCTCGCGCATCGGATAGGCACCTGTTTTGAGCGTTACGCGTTTGGCCCCGAGCTTGCGTACGCGTTCGACCTCTTTCATAAAACCTTCCTGGTCAATAAAGCCAAGACGTGAGTGTCTTTCAAAATGCCTCAAAGCTCCGTCTCTGAAAGCTGCCTGGTGGGCCTCAACGGAAGGGTCGGGAGTAACCAGATAGCCTCTTTTTTGCAGTTCAAGGGCGCGTTCAAGCGAATCGACCTGAATCTCGCCGCCGATGCATTTTGCACCCTGGCCCCACTTTAGCTCGATACTTTCGATGCCAAGTTCTCCAATGACATATTCGGCCACACCCAGGCGGGTATCTTCGACGTTCATCTGGACAATCATATCGCCGTAGCCCTCGTGCCATTTTCGGTACTGCTGGACGCGTTCGGCCATATTCGGTGCTTTCTTGATTTTGCCCTTTGAATCCAGTTCCAATTCCGGGTCGATGCCGCAGACGTTTTCACCGCAAACGATGGTTATACCAGCAATGCCGGCACCGGCTGCAAAATGCTCCCAGTTCTTACGGGCAATATCCGTTGAACCTAACGCACCGGTGAAAACAGGCATCCGCATCTTGACCTTAGTGCCGCAGCCGTATTCGGTCTCGGTATTGACCATAGGAAACAGAGTATTGTCCGGATTACCTACCTGGCCTTCCGGCAGGCCCTTTGCACCCAGCGCATAGCCCATAATATTCAGATGTGAATAATCGATGGGATACTCTTTGTCGGCGCCGGCGGTAAGGGTACCGAACGGGCCAGGGTAAATCACCTCTCTGCCGCGGAAGGAGGACTTAAAAATCTCACAATTGCCGCGGCAGCCGTCAATACAACGGGTACAGATACCCGAAACGGGCGAAACACTTCTTGAACGGTTTGAAGTCTGGGTAACTTCATTAGCATTGGGTTGCTGCAAATTCATTTTTTTCACTCCTTAATTACAATATTAAAGTTGTATTTGATTAGCAAAACTAATACTATGGTAGAGCGTTTATCGTGGCAGGACAAGCGAATTAAACTGATACAAATTATTAGATGAGCTTATAATGCATATAGAGATGCTAAAGGTATTTTGTGATTTAGCAGATTTACAAAGCTTCTCAAGAACTGCTGAAAAACATCTTCTAAGTCAATCTGCAGTCTCACAGCAGCTTGCACAGCTTGAGCTTGCCCACAAGTGCCAGTTGATAGACCGTAAGAAAAGACCTATTGAACTTACTAAGGCAGGCCGGTTGCTTTACCAGGCCTTCAAAGATATGCTTGAAAGATATGAACAACTGAAGAATGAACTAAGCACCTTGCAAAAATCCTCTGTTAGCAGAATAAACGTGGCTGCGATTTTTAGTATCGGGATGCATACCCTGCCTGACTACGTTAAGAAATTTATGGTCAGCTATCCAAACGTTAATGTCCATATTGAATACTTTAGTGCCGACCGGATTTATGAGCTGGTTTTATCGGGCGATGTCGATATCGGTCTTGTAGCTGTTCCTAAAAGAGACAAAAGACTCGATGTGTATGACTTTGAAGATGAGCCGCTGGTTTTGGTCTGCAGCCCGAAACATCTATTATCATACGAATCGCAGATCGACATTCACAAACTTCAGTTTGAAAGATTCATCGCCTTTGAGAAAGGTGTTCCTACACGGGTGTGGATAGACAATATTTTAGAGCGTTATAATGTTATTGTCCGGCCGGTGATGGAATTCGATAACATCGAAACGGTCAAGCGGGCGGTGGAAATAAATTCAGGGATAAGTATATTGCCCCAAACCGCAATTCTTCAGGAACTGAGCAGCGGAACAATAAAGGCGATTGCCTTTTCGAATGAAAAATTTGTCAGGCCAACCGGAATTATTGTCCGTAAAGGTAAAATTTTAGGCCAGGCTGGCCGATACTTTATTGAATTACTACGTAAGAAACCGCAAAGTATGAAAGGTGACTAAAGTGCCTAAAGTTTGAAGTGAGCTAAAGTGCCTAAAGTGACACGTAAGTGTCATCCTGAGGCGAAGCCGAAGGATCTGGTCAACGAAAAAGAGATTCTTCACTTCGCTACGCTGCGTTCAGAATGACAGCAAAGCTGGCACTTTAGCTCACTTTAAGTACTGTAATATTATGCCGATTAAAGCTGTGATATTTGATTTGGACGGGACAATAACCCAGCCTTACTTTGATTTTGACGCCATTCGGGAAGAAATAGGGTTAGCTAAAGATTCCGGGCCTGTCCTGGAGTCGATGGAAAAGATGACCGCTCAACAACGGCAGGATGCGGAGAAAATACTATACTATCACGAGCAAAAAGCGGTAACAGAATCCAAACTTAACGCCAATGCGAAACAGACACTTTCGGCACTTCGTACAGCGGGGATTCATATCGGAATATTGACGCGTAACAGGCGAAGCAATGCCCTTGCTATCGCCCGCAAGCACAAGCTGAAATTCGATATTGTTATTGGCCGAGAAGATGGGCCGGTCAAGCCCGATGCCTTCGGGGTATTGCGAATATGCGAGCAATTCGGCGTGGAGCCGGAGGAAACTATGCTGGTGGGCGATTACCTCTTTGATTTACTCTGCGCAAAGGCGGCGGGTGCTGTTGCAGTGCTTCTGGCCAATCACAATCAGGCCGACGAATTCGCCGAGCACGCGGATTTTTGTATTGATGATATCAGCCGGATTCTTGAAATTATTGATAGTAAAAAATAGCGATTAGAGAAAAAGAAGGCTTCTGTGAAATTGCAGAACTCATAGAATAAAATGGAGATCGGAATAATGAATAAAAAGATAGTTATCAAAGCGGCCCTTGTCTTGTTATGGACAGTGAGCACCTGTTGGGCTTCTGAGTGCAAGAGAGCTTGTGAGTGCCCGAAAAGTTCAGATACAAAGCAGCCGGTAGAGGAAAAGACTAATGCAGTCGATACGGTCTTAAAACAGTTGAATAAGAAAACCTCAGAGCTTATGTCCTACCAGGCACAGATTGAATATAATTTTATTCAGCCGTTGCTCGAATCAGAAAAGCTGCAGAAAGGTGTTTTTTATTATGCTAAGCTCGGCAAAGGATCAAAGCTGAGACTGAATTTTCAAACGCGTAAAATAGAAGATGAGGAAGAAGAAAAATACGTCGAGGAATATATTGTGCTCGACGGCGCCTATCTTAGTCATCCCGATTACCAATTCGAAGGCACGTGGCTTGTGCATATTGACTACGAAATCGAGGCAGTTAAGTATTATCAATTAGCCGAGGCGAAGGAACCGAATAAGCCGGTGGATGTCTTTGATTTAGTCAGCAGGAATTTTCCGATGCTCGGCTTTACGAAGATAGAAGATTTGAAAAAACAGTTTGAGGTAACGTTGGTCGAGCAAAAGAAGTCCGGGCCGGAAGATTTTATTCAATTACATTTGAAGGTTAAGCCGAATTCGGTTTATAAAGATGATTATATATCTATCGATTTTTGGATTGATAAGAAATTAGGCCTTCCGGCGAAAATAGTTACCGTTTCTACAGAGCCGGCTACGGAGCCAATAGAGCTAAAGGATATTTCCGAGATAAAATTTCTCAAGCCGAAGGTCAATAAAAGGATGGATAAAAAGGTTTTCGAGTTTAAGATACCTAAAGGTTTTGATGAGCCGGAAATAATTCCATTGAAGAAAAAGAGCGAACGAAAATAATATGGTTTCGGTAACAATCGCTGATAAAGATTTTCAGAAGCTGATAACAAAACGTGCCCGGACATTACTTGGCCTTGCGAGCTGCCTATCGCAGTGCAAATCGAGCGATAAAATTATGGTACGTTCGTTTCTGGGCCAATTGTTTTCGCAATCTTTGCAGATTGAGGAGCTTCTTGACGCCTACGATGCAGGCAACAACTGCCGGTGGTGTTCGTTCAGGTCGCTGACAGCGGCGATTAAGCTTTTTTCCGACGTAAGTTACAAACTGCTCCACATTCAGCACGCATTGCCCGCGTACCGGCTTTTGCCGATTGAGCGGGATTTCGTCAAGGCCACAGAAGGAGCGCTTGAGTTTACCGGCGATGTGCTTTCGCGGGCGGCAAAGCAAATGGTCGTCAGGGCCGGTCAGCTTGGCCTTACGGTTCCGTCAGGAGGTTTGCGTGAGAAATTTTACACCGAAGAGCTTCCTCCCGGCCGACTGCCACACGACTGCGGGACACGCAGGATAGAAACGGTCTCGGAGACTGTAACTTTACTTGCCACTGCCTTTTTGAACCTGGCCGCTGAAAGCAAAGATGTTCGCGCTGCCAGTCGGGCCAAGCCCGAAGAGTACGCTTCCTATGTCCTGGGCTCGGTTAGTGAGGAAAAGCTGCGAAGTCTGGAGCTTCGATTCCACAACCTTCAGTCACTGTACGATACATACGTCTCAGGCACCGAAGCAGAAAAGCTGGATACAGACTTGCCTATTTTGAGAGGCCATATAAGCGTTGTCTTTCATCTGCTGGAAACGGCCACATCGTTTGCTCACTATTACGAGCGGCATGTGAATAAGGAGCTTTGTGATTCACCGACCCGGTTTGAGCCGCTGGTAAAGGCCGAGGAGCTGCTGGCGGTCCTGATGAAATACTCAGTTACGAGCATCAGTCTGTACATTGACTGCGCGGAATATCTGTGCCAGAGAATGCTCAAGCGTTACGCCGAGGTTGGCCGAGTCGAGGTGTCCGTTCCTCCGTATCGCGGCTTCCACGTTCGCCCATCCACGCTGATTTCCAAGCTTGTCCTGCACTATGGGAGCGAAGTTCGGATGCAGATGGATGAGGAGGATTACGATGCCCGCTCGCCGCTGGAGCTGTTCCGCGCCAACGAAAAGATAAACGCGCAAAAACGACGTTGGCTGGCCTCGGAAATCGTTCATCTTAAGCTTGTCCAGGAACAGGAACAAGCGGGCCAGAGCAACATAGACCCCGTCGTTCGTGGTGTCGTACTGGCGTTGGCCGAGCAAGGTAAACTAATCCTGTACGAACAACCTCTGCAGTTGCCGGACGAGCCAACTGGAAAGGAAGGAACACTGCTGGAGAAAGTTACTGACGAGATGGCCCGGCTGCTGGCAATGGGTAAGATCGATGTGGATGCAAACCTGACCGCAATGTTTATCGGAGACAAGCGAGTCCTGGCTGATATCAAACTGTTGGCAGAATCCGGATATGGCGAGGACAACTTCGGCAACAACGTCCCTCTACCTGAAAAACTTGTGTACCTGCGCCGGTAAGCAAATCGTAGTGCATATTGCGTGAGGCGTATCGCGAGGGGGGCGTAACTTTTTAGGAGAAATGGTAAAAATGGCAAAGGGAATAGTTATCTATTACTCAAGAACGGGTAATACGAAAGAGATGGCGGAGATAATAGCCAAGGCTATGAATGAGGCTGATTTGCCGACGGAATGCAAGTCGGTCAGCGATGTAAAAGCCGAGGACGTGTTCGGTTATGATGCGATAGTAATCGGCTCTCCAACATACTATGGCCAGATGGCGGCACCGGTTAAGCAGTTGATAGATGATTTAGTAAGCCGGCACGGCCAGCTCGACGGCAAAGTAGGGGCGGCCTTTACCAGTGCGGCAAATATCGGCGGCGGTAATGAGACCACGATTATTGGCATAATAGAGGCGATGCTTATCAGCGGCATGGTGGTACAGGGCGACCCTAAAGGTGACCACTATGGGCCGGTTTCTATTAGTAAGCCCGACCAGCGGGTCGAGCGGCAGTGCCGGCGCCGTGGCCGAAGAGTCGCAGAATTGACCAAAAAACTAATGGTCTAATAAGCCGGTTCCGAGCTTTGAGAGTGTCCTCGGCCTTGCTGATACTCTGGAACACGATAAAGGCATAGTGGTTACTGGTAGTTATTCGGCGCCATCCCCAAGCTCGTCCGGCACTAATTGAGCTTAGGCTCACGCCTAATTGGTGCGGGACTCGCTTGAGGCTGCCACTCCCTTGGGGACACCTTACGGCGCCGTTAAATTAGAGGCTACAGACTACTAAAGCCTATGATGACAGTAAGAATCGGTCAAATTGGGGAAAAATAAATATTGATTTTTTTACAAAAAAAGGCAATTTTCTTTGACAAAACGGTTCTGTACCGTTAAGTTTTTAGCGATTCTAACCTGAAAATGGCAATTTTAACCTTCAAAGTGGAGGAATACTTAATGCAGGAGTATGAAGACCTAAAAGTACTGGTTACTGAAATTGAAGCTGATCTCAGCAAAGCCGAAGGTGGAAATAAGGCGGCAGGAACGCGAGTTCGCAAGCAAATGCAGAAAATCAAGCAGGCTGCTCAGGTTGTCCGCAACCGCGTTCTTGAAATCAGATCAGCCCAATAAACCATCGGGTTCCCGCCTTGCCTGCACCTGTGCTTTCCTGCACAGGTAGTCGCAGGTACAGGTGCGGGGTCCCTACCAGGTATTTGTAAATGCTTGTCTAATTGCGCATTGTGCGTTGCACGCAGTGCGCATTGAAGTATTGCGTATGAACAGTTGCGAGACAATGCGCAATACGAGAGCGCAGAGTGTTTTTTTCGAGGTCAATAATGCCCCCTCCCTTATTGTTTGAATTGTCGCAAATAGACCTTAAAGCCAAACCTGTATTTGATAGAGAAGCAATTGACAAGCTAAATCCGCAGCGATTTGAGATGCAGCAGCTTGATGGCATCCTCTGGTATGATAAGGACAAACGTCTGATTTTGGGCTACAAGGATGTAAAAGAGGACGAATTCTGGTCTCGCGGCCACATCCCGGGTCGGCCGTTGATGCCTGGAGTAATAATGGTCGAGGCGGCAGCCCAGCTATCGAGCTTTTTTGTAAAGCAGACTTATGAACTGGAAGGGTTTATCGGCTTTGCGGGTATAGGCTCAGCAAAGTTCCGCTCTGTCGTCGAGCCTGGCCAAAGATTATATCTGCTTGGGCATATTACGAAATTCAAACGCCGGAGAGACACCACTCATGTTACAACAAGTGTGCAAGGAATCGTTGACGGTACTATGGTATTTGAAACGGTCATATCCGGTATGCAATTTTAAACATTCAGAATTTCAGCGTTCGGCGAATAGCCCCAAGGGGACCCGCCTTCGGCGGGCAAGTTCGAACTTTATCCGCCGTAGGCGGACCCTGTGCCGGGATACAAACGATTGAGAAATTCTCTTCGAATAGCCCCAAGGGGATTCGAACCCCTGTTGCCGGGTTGAAAACCCGGTGTCCTGGACCTACCTAGACGATGGGGCCAACCAAGTTTAATCCATCTCGATTGCTTCCTCAGGACAGGCATCGACGCAAACCCCGCAATCAACGCAGTTTTCGACGTCCACCACGGCCTTGTCGGAAGTCATGCTGATGGCCTCACTGGGGCACTCTGCTACACATGATTCACACCCAGTGCATTTTTCCTTATCTACTTTGATTGGCATTTACACAACCCTTTCAAAAAACCTCAGAACTTACCACATATTGAACTTTTACAAAATTCTTGTTACCAAATAGAATACGGAATGTTACAAAATTATGACGATATTACAACCTATTTTTGAGGAAATTTTACAGAGCAGCCCAAAGGTGTGACTCGTGCCCCGTCGCCCGAGCGACGAGCAACGAACTATCTGCCCAAAGCAATTGCCATATCGCGAACGAGCTCGCTTGAGTCGTTTTTTGCCGTCCAGTCCAGGACCTTATCGAAGTTGCTGTCAGGAGCTTTACTCAGCAGATAAATAGCCATCATACGAACCGTCCAGTTAGTATTATCCAGATTCTTTGCCGCCGCACTTGTCATCTCGTAATCCAGCGGCAAAGAAAGCATCTCAGCTATAGTGTGCACTTTAACGACCCACTGGTCGTTGGCAGGATTACGCAACAATTCGGATAGTGCAGACCTTAATAAAGGCTGCATCCAATCGTCATACAAAAATCTGTAAAGCGGCTTATTCAACATCACCTGCTGCTCTCTCAAGAGGCCGGTGAAAAGCTGGGCGGTTTTGATTTTTTGGGCGACGTTGCCTTTTGAGATTAAATCAAACCGGCTTCTCAGATATTTACCGGTAAGTTTAACGCCCGGACGTTTTATGCGCACCCTGGTCGGCTTAATATAAGTGAGTCTGTTAGCAATCTTGCCCTCATCAGTGGTTACCGGGTCGAGATAGAGCGTAAAATCTATGTCCAAAGATGCCTGCGGATAGGTAAGAAGCGTTTCTCTAAGTTCGCCTGTAATAAGCCGTACAGGAATGAGGATACTGCGGCCAGGCTCGATTAGCAAGGCCGTCCGAATCTTTGCAGAAACCAGGTTCGGTATCTTTTTGTTGAGGTCCCCACTAATATCGGCGTCAATCCTGATATTGCCCTTAAATAAGGCATCATCGCTAATTACAAGAGGCTCGGCAGAGTTATTTTTTATTGTAACCGTGCCGCTGAATCGCTCACCGTATGGGAACTCATTGCCGTCTTGGCGCCTTGCGGGGTCCCGGCGAATATTAAGCTGGACAGAGAATATCCGCTCCGGAGGAGTAAATACGGGAACGAGTGTTCGCCCAAAGACATTCTCCAACATAGCTAAAACAGCATCAGGGTCAATCGGCGGGGCATATTTTTCGCCCTGTTGGGCCAGAATTTCTTTAGCACGTTCGGCTGCGAACGACCCGGGGTCTTTGATGATTGCGGTCTTTAGAGTTTCGATTGCCGAATCCTTTTGTCCTTCCGCCAGTTGAATCTGAGCCAATGTTAAATCTGCGATTTGGTTACGCTCATAATTGTTGATAATAGGCTTGGCCCATTCCGTCTGATTATTCATCACAAGCGCATAAGCCAAAATAGCGGCTGTCGCGGGTGAATTAGGCTCAGTTTTGTAGGCTTTGTTAGCCCAGTCTAATGCTTTGTCCGGAAACGGCAGAACAAAACAATAAAACCAGGCAAGTCCCGTCGCTCGTTGCTCGTTGCTCGTCGCTCGTAGAGCTTTTTTTTCAGCGGCCTGGAATATCTGGGTTGCCAGTTCGCCGTTGCCGATTTTCGTCAATGCTTTGCCGGCTATGGCCTCTACGCGCAGGTCAAATCGACCGTCTCGCTGGATACGCTGGGCAATTTGGAGGCATTTGGACTGATTTTGCTGCGTGTTGTAGCTGCTAATCGCCCAGGGCAGATAAATGTGGGCAGGAAGAGCTTCGGACGGGTAAAGATAAGTAAACAAATCGGCACAGTATTCATAAACGGCAGCGGCTGTCTCGTAAAGTTGCAGCCGTTCAGCGTTTTGCGCAAAGGCAAGAGCAGCTTCGATATCCGATGGATTCTCACGCAATGCCAATCTTAGCCGTTCAAGATATATTGCCGGCCCAATCCGCTTGGGCTTAAGTTCCGCCAGCTTTGCAAAGGCCGGCTTATTGTATCTATTCCTTTTGTAAGCCTGCATAAGATAAAATTCAGCAGCCCGCCGAAGGCGGGTATGATCAAGGCTGCCGGTGGCAGCCAAATCCGCCTTCCCGGCCTTCGCAGCCGAAGCTGCTTCGGCGGAGTAGGCTTCAGCCTTTAACAGGCCAAGCAAGGTGGACAGCTCGGAACCGAAAACAGTGTTCTTATCGCCCAGAGTCCCCAACATCTGCTCAAGGAGCTTCTCCCGCTGCTCACGGGTGTCCATGTGAGCCAGTAAATACACGACAGCTTTTTTTGCCACCTCAACATCAGCAGCCTCATCTACATAATCCATAAGTAAATTATACACCAGATTGGAATAGTCCTGCTCTCGTCGGGGCGAAGCCCGCCGCAGCCCGGCCGGGTCCCGGCAGGCAAGCTTAATCAGTAATAGACGAGCATCCCTGGCGTTGTTGTCGAGCTTCATCGCAGCGGTTAAGAATACCATCGCTTGTTTAACCTGTGGTTCTCTAACATCTTCAGAGTTAGTTAGTTCGTGGGCTATCTCATAAAACCTTTGGCTGACAGACGATGAAAACAACTTTTGATCCTCGATGCCGGATGCTCGACCCAGCAGCGCTGGGTTCCGATCAAAACCCGCCGTTGGCGGGTCGAGCCTCGGCGAGCCACGAGTGTCAAGAATCGAGTATCGAGTATCGAGTTGAGCCTGGGCCGAGGTAGAACAGCAATTGATGCCATAGGTAAAGAAAAGGAGCGCAAAAAAAACGACTCGACTGAGCTCGCCGGAGTCTAAAAAAGACGCTCTCTTGCGCATTTGTTTCTCCATTAATCCTGCACCTATTAGGCATGACTTTTCAGTCAATAGGTGCGGGACAAAAAACGTTCTTTGCGTTATTATACTTCATACTTCGGACAATTGCTATTTTCGCTTTAGATATAACGATAAACAGCTATTTTGGGTAGTTCACCGCCGTAAGGCGTCCCTTTCGGGACTGTCGCCGGTGAATAGAGAAAGCATCTCGATATGCAGGAATTTTGCGGCCAGCACATACACCGCTGCCGCCGATGGCACAACCACAGCGAGCCTGAGGACATCAAAGCTCCTGCCATCGGGTAAGTTCTTGCACAGAGCCATAATTGCCATCCCGACCAGAAACATAAGGGCCGTTGCTGCAAGTGTTTTCATCAGGGTAGCCGGCAATCCATCTAATATTGAATGGCCCAATTTTCTGCGAAGCCCTCTGACGAGGATTATGACCTGCAGGTATGAGCACGCTGCTGTCGCGGCAGCCAATCCTGCCGTTCCAAGGTACCAGATAAGGGTCAGATTCAGAACAATATTGGCGGCAACCGCACACAGAGCGCTTCGTGCAGGTGTCTTTGAATCCTGCATAGAGTAAAAGGCCCGTGTTGTTATCTGCTGCAAAAAATAGCCACACAACCCCACAGCATAAAACGACAGTGTCAATGCTACTATTGGCGTGTCTGTGCTTGTGAATTTGCCATGTTCGAATATAGCTGAGACTAATGGTTTGGCTACCAGAAAGATTCCTGCCGTTGCCGGAATTGCAACGAATACAGCGGCCCTGATTCCACGCGAGATTGTCTTGGTAAGTGCGTCAAAATCTTTTCTGGCGGCGTCTGAACTCATAACCGGAAAGATTGCTGTTGCTAAGGATATCCCCAAAACTCCTAAAGGGAATTGGTAAAGCCTCTGGGCGTAGTATAGATGGGACGGTGCGCCATAACTTAGCGGGTCGCCTCGCTCATTCATAAAGCAAAGCGCAATAATATCATCTCCGAGTGTGTTTAACTGCGTAACAGTAAGACCAAGTATCATAGGGCCCATTAGAATAATGACTTTTTTAAACGCCTTGGAGTGAATATCCCATGCGGGTCTGATTGAAACTCCACTGGCACGCAGAGGCCGAATCTGAATCGTTAGCTGTGCAAGTCCTGCAAACAGAACTGCGACCGCTACGAAAAAGACCTGCTGTTCCGGTTTGATTTTCAACCCCCAGCCGCTAAATAAGATGCTTCCGATAATAAATATGTTCAGCACGATGGGCGCCGCCGCAGGCGTGGCAAAATGTCTGTGGACATTGAGAATACCAGCCAGAATTGCCATTAGGCAGATAAATATCATATATGGGAGCATAATTGAGCACAATAGCAGTCCGAGTCGAGGGCCGGTTCTGGTTTCAAAAAAACTGTAGTAACTCCAGACCGATACTTCGCCAATAATGACAATTGCCGCAAGTATTACGAATAAAACTGTTACAGCCGTGTTAGCTAAGCGTTTTGCCTGCTCCGGGTTATTATGAAGCTGTTCGCTATATACGGGGATAAAAGATGCCGAGGCCGCCCCTTCGCCAAAAAGCCTTCGAGCAAGATTTGGCACCTTAAAGCCCATGGTCCAGGCCGTCATTAACCAGCCTGCACCGAAAAAATGGGCGAACGCCATATCCCGCACCATGCCGAATACTCTGCTGATTGCCGTAAGAGAAGCAATTTGTCTGAAGCCTTTTATCATAAGGAAATTCAAAAGTGCCTAAAGTGTAGAGTGCCTAAAATGCCTAAAGTGACACGTAAGTGTCATCCTGAGGTGAAGCCGAAGGATCTGGTCCACGAAAAATAGATTCTTCACTTCGCTGCGCCGCGTTCAGAATGACAGCAAAGCTGTCACTTTAGGCACTTTAGCTCACTTTTAGACACTTCAAACTTTAATTTTTTTTCGTTACGCTTTTGGTGCTACGCTGAAGGGCCTGCACCGTCCGATATTATTTAATAAACCTATAGCAGCCATACTAACCAAGAGGCTTGAGCCGCCGTAGCTTACCAGTGGTAAAGTCAAGCCCGTGATGGGCATAAGCCCCACGGTCATACTCACATTGATGATAACCTCAACGACAAACATTGCGATAATACCGACTGCCAACAATTTGCCGAACGGGTCGGTATTGTTCGCTGCTATTTCCAGCCCACAGCCAATGATAATAATATAAAGTGCGAGGACAGCCAGGCAGCCCCGGAAGCCCCATTGGTGGGCAATGATGGCAAAAATGAAGTCATTGTGTCTCGCTTCCAGGAAGTTGTATTTGACAAAGGGTCCCCGCCGAAAACCGTACCCTTTGGCGCCACCGGAAGCAACGGCATATTTTGAGCGAATCAGATGCCAACCCCAATCACTCTTCCATTTCTTTTCACTGAATTTCGTGCCGACAAGAACTTCACCAAGGGCTGGGTGTTGCTCAGCTTTTTTACGAATCCAGCCATTCTGCAACAGTACGCTGCTTATTCTTGTTCGCTGATAGGGCTTCATCTTATACCACAACAGCGGACTTACCAGCAGTGCCAGAAGTATTATGATGAGCAAATGTTTGACCTTTGCGCCGGCTACAAACAGCATTGTAAACAAGATTGGCATTATTAACAGCACAGTACCCAGGTCCGGCTCAAGAAGTATGAGAATCATTGGCAGAAGGGTTAAAATAAAAGGGCCGATTAGGGTGCTAAGACTGCGGTAATTGCTTCGGTATCGTAGATACCAGGCCAGGGCCAGGATGTACACCAGTTTACAGAATTCCGAGGGTTGCAGGGACAGGGACCTGCCGGCTATCTCGAATTTAATCCATCTGTGTGTGCCATTGATTTCCGGCATAAATGGTAAATTTATAATATACCTGCTGATTAGTAATAGACCCAAAAGCAGCAGTAAAAAAGCATATATCCAATAGCTTGCCGCTCCGAAGTGTCTGTAATTGACTGTGTTAACCACTATAAAGCCGATTATGGCGACGGCAGCGAATACGACCTGCTTTTTCCAGAGATTGCCCAGGTTGCCGGTTTCGGTGGCCGGGCTGGGCTCTGCGGGGTGGCCGACAGAATAGATAGTAGCTATCCCGATGCCGACCAGAATCAAAACAGCCGCCATCAGGCATAGTCTTACAATTATTAGTCGTCCCTTTAGAAAATTATACATAACGGAATATGTGTTAAATCGGGTAATTATGTCTAAAATTCTGATTTTTTTCGGTTTTTTTACATTTCTCTTTGATTCTGGCACAAACCCACGGTGTTTTCCACTTAATTTTCACCAACAGCAACATAGTTATTTTTTTGTGTGTATTTTTGTCAGTTAGCAAAAAAGGAGCAGATACAGCCAGTGGATTTTCGGACTCATTTTCTTGTTTTTTTGCAAATTTTTCTTGAAATATGTAAAAACTTGTGTTAGGATACAGTTAATCTTCACCAATTAAAACTGTGCAAGTATTGTAGGGCACATATTTCGCTTAATCAGCGAGAAAGGAGGATGTCTAAGGGCAAGGATTGTGAGTACTTCCGGCTTTTCCTGCCGGCGCCGGAGCGATATGTTCAATGATTCAAAAGTACTGAGTGTCATAATGAACAACAGCGTGCTTAATGTTTGTTTTGTAAGGCAGGAAACAAAACCAAGAGAGCAGAATATATTGTTCTGCGCAGACCAGATGAGAAGAAAAGGAAAGGGGTTGTATTATGAGAAAAACATTTTTTGTCCTGGCGGTGGCGATGCTCACTACACCAATGTGGGCAGCGGTTACCATCACTGCCACCGACCTGGGCGAAGGAGTAGTCGCCATCGACTATTCATCGGATGAGACTATGCTGGTCAGAGCGTTTGCTCTGGACATCACGGTCGATGCCGGTACTATTGACGCCATCAGCGACTTCGCGGTTGGTGATGACAACAACGGCTACGGTATTTTTCCGGCCAATTTCAGCCGGTACATTACTGTTGACCCTGCGACCGGTGAAGTCAGTGATTGGAGTGTAGCTGGTTATTCGCCCGTGGCTGATGGAAATGACCCGGGCGCACTGGGTGGCCTGGGTACGAACGGTATCACCATCGAGATGGGCTCACTCTATGACACGAAGGCTCCAGCCACGCAGGGCAGACTTTGCACCATTACGTGCAGTGAAACATGCCTACTAACTGTTACCACAAATGCAACACGAGGCAATGTTGTACTGGAAGATGCTTCAGAAGCAGCCGTGGATTTGACAGGCGCAACCAATGTTCAAATCACCATTGGTGCGACAACGTCATATACTGGTCCACAAATGGACGAATGGATTGCTGTGGGTAAGCCTGATTGCTGGCGCGCCAGTATTAACCCGAGACAGTGCCATGGTGACGCAGATGGCACTTCTCAGGGCGCGAATAAGTACTGGGTGTCAACCAATGACCTGGACATCCTGATTGCAGTCTGGAATAAGCCTCTGGAGTTACTGACCGGCAATCAGATTTGTGCTGACTTCGACCACTTGCCTCAGGGTGAAAATAAGTATCGTGTCTCGACCAATGACCTGGACATTTTGATCGCCAACTGGCAGCTTGCTGATGCTCCGGCTCCTGACTGTCCATAATGCTGACTCAGAGAAGTTGTAGTAATTGGCGAATTTGAATCGCCGGAGACACTAAAGGTGTGTTGTTTCGAATGGGTTGTATCTTCGAAACGAAAAGAGATGATGAAAAGACTACTATTGCTGATGTTGGTTCTTGGGATGGCATCGGGGGCGAACGGTGTGCTCATTCAAGTCGATGGTCAAGACCCTGGTCAGGCCATTGATATCGCTGAAGGTGTTACATCAGTAATCAGCGTTGTAAGCGAGGACACTTCCAGTTGGCTGGGCTATATAATCGTCGAAGAGAGCGGTACGGGGGCCTTAACCGGTGTAGTCAATCTGGATGCAGCAGGTGATAAGACGGCTATTTTAGCCTATACAGAGGCCGGCTGGGGTGCCGGTTATGAGTTTACAGTATCAATGAGTCAGGGAGGTGTTCCTGCTATTGCCGTCGGGCCGCAGTTTACGATAAATTACTCAGGTGGTGTATCAGGTGATACTGCTGCGATTTCGTTGTTTGTTGACCCGGAGTATGGGGTCCAGGCCGATTCAGTAGCTATCACTATTATTCCTGAGCCAATGACCGTTATACTGCTTGGTCTTGGCGGTCTGTTTCTGCGTCGTCGCAAATAAGATGGTTAGCCTTGGCCAAGGCCAACAAGTTTGTTACCAAAGAGACAAGTCTTTCGACTTGCCTCTTTTTTTTGTCTTGCAGCGTGTGCGGAGGTTTCCTAATATTTATAAATGGGCTTTGACCTATGAAACAATTATTGGTCTTATCAATTTGTGGTTTATCCGTTTTTCTGCTTGGTAGCTGCCGGAGTTCCGCCGGCAATAAAAGCGGTGTCGAAGTAATTATTGACGGCGATGGACAGTTCCCAGCGTTTCTTGTCGGCAGATGGAAAGCAGATAAAGGCGGGTGGGAAATTGTTTTTGAGCCGGATGGGACGATTTCCTCAGCGGTGGTCAGTCTCGGCAGGGCGAAGATGAGGCCCGGCCAGGTAACCGCTACGCAAATGAAAATGGGTGGTAAAGGACTATTCGAGCCGGGCCAGTGGACAGTTCAATACTCGCAGGAGAAGCGAGAATTAATCGTTGAGATTGTAATAGAACACTTTCGCGTCGAACTTGGCGATAACGCGGTGCAAGGCCGAACTCGGGATTTTTTCGTTGGTCTGGTTTCCAGTGATGGCCAATTGTGGTGGACTGAACGATTCAGTTTCCCCGAATACATCGTAGATACGAAGAAATATCCGAATTATAAGCTGCCTTTTAACACTGATGACAACCCACGGGAGAGTTTAATCTTCCAAAAAGTTACAAAATCAAAGTGACTAAAGTGACAGCTTTGCTGTCATTCTGAACGTAGCACAGCGAAGTGAAGAATCTCTTTTTCGTTGGCCAGATCCTTCGGCCTCGCCTCAGGATGACACATAAGTGTCACTTTAGGCACTTTGAATTAAGGAAATGGATTTTCAGTAGTCAAAGTAGCGGATTCCGTATTTATCCATACCCTGCCAATCGAGTCTGATTATTTTCGTCGCTGCCTGATATACCCAGCCATAGTTGCCGGTTGCGTTTTGAGGAAATGTTTCACTGTTTCCGAGCATCCTGATGTCTTTGCGGTTATTGAAGGGGTTCTCGGGCATTTTTGACATATAACGACCATTAACTATGAGCTGATTATGAAAATTGGAACTGCTTGGAGAAGTCTGTGGGTCATCATTTGTATAGCCCGGCGGGATGCCACTGTGCTGGGCGGTGTACAACTCAATCGCACCTCGTAATATGCGCAGACTGTCCTTGGCCACAGATTCCTTGGCCACTGTTGAGTGGGACTGAAATTGAGGCACAACAATAGCTGCCATAATTCCCAGGACAGCGACGACTATTATCAACTCAATAAGTGAAAAACCTCTTTTCATCTTTTGGTTCTCGATTCTCGCCGAGTATCCTATGAGTATCCAGTATCCAGTATCGACTTACGCAATCGACCGCTTGAGTAGGCAAATATGTTATAGGACGGTTTCTTTGTCCAAGCTCGATACTCGATTCTCGACGAGTATCCAGTATCCAGTATCCAGCATCGAGAAACGCGCCCGGCAGGACTCGAACCTGCAACCTTCGGATTCGAAGTCCGCGACTCTATCCAATTGAGCTACGGGCGCAAAAATCCATAAGTTTATGAAATCTAACAACTTTCCACACTGTCTGTCAACTCTTTTGAGGAGCGATTTTGAAAGGGAAGTAGTGGATGACCCTTACACGGTTTCGCGAAGGACGGCGCGGCAAGCGGCTGAATGCCTCTACAAGGTGTGCGGAGAATTTAAGATTTGAAATTTGAAATTTAAGATTAGGTGGTGACCGAGATCGACTCGATGATTGGCCGGCGAGAGTGAGACCATCGCTCATAGTTATCATTCAGTTCCTGCTTGCTTTTGGTCCTCGCCATCACCCACGATATTGACCGGCCGTTGTGAACTGCTGGACTTGATGGTATACTTATGATTGATATGCTCCCGTTAGCTAAGGACTGGTAAAGAAATTAGGTTTCGTTTTTGGCTGAGCGAGGACAAGGCTGGCAAGGAAGCAAAACGCAGGCCTACTGGTTGGTAGTCCGAGTTTTGCTGAGGCCGCCAGCCGAAGCCGCAGCCAGCCAAAAATGGAAGATAATTTATTTACAAGTCCTTAACAACAGCCCAATTGGGAACAGAGTGATTAAAAGCAGTTACCTGACAAAACGAATCGAATAAGGAGGCCGAAAATGACCACGCAAAATGTTACCAAAGCTGCTGCTCTGCGAAGTAGCTCGCTACGTAGCACGAGCTGCTCTGAGCTTGTGCCCAAGGTGCGTAGCCGAAGGGATGCTGGACCCCAAAATCTCACCCGCCGAGAATTCTTAACGACGAGTTGTATGGCTTTGTCCGGCGCAGCGACCGGCTTAGGGGCGCAGAGGCTACTGGCTGAAGAAAGTCCAAAACCGACAGGGGTGCCGAACATCGATCCGGGATATATCGGACCTCAATTCTTCGATGAACGTGAAGAGGAAGCACTGCTGGATGTATTGGAATCCCGGTCTCCTTTCCGTTTTTGGGGGAAGGGCAAACCGTCAAAGGTGTTACGCTTCGAAGAAAATTTTGCAAAATATATGGGCGCCCGCTTTGGGCTGGGCGTAACCTCGGGCACGGCGGCTTTGGATTGCGCGGTGGCAGGTCTCGGTATTGGGCCGGGTGATGAGGTGATCGTTCCGGCTTACACCTGGTGGTCGGACTATACTTGTGTGGTCCACGCCGGGGCTTTGCCGGTCTTTGCTGACATCGATCGCACCTTTAATCTCGACCCCAGGGACTTCGAACGAAAAATCACTCCCCGCACCAAGGCTGTCATTGCCGTCCACTTGCTCGGCGGACCCTGTGATATGGACCCGATAATGGAGACCGCCCGTAAACGCGGGGTGGCGGTCCTGGAGGATTGCGCGCAATGCGTCGGCGGCTCTTATCGCGGAAAGATACTGGGGTCCATTGGTGACGTGGGCATTTATAGCTTTCAGGTCAACAAAATGATTACTGCGGGGGAGGGCGGTGCTCTGGTAACGAGCGACCCGGTCATTTACGAACGCGCGGCCCGCTTCCACCATATGGGCTTAATACACGGGGTCTTTCTTGACCGTTCGGGGCCCAGCAGGGTGCAAACCTTTGCTGGGGAGAACTTCAGGATGAGTGAGTTTACAGGAGCCGTGCTCGGAGCGCAGTTGTCCAAGCTCGATACCATGCTCGCTCAACTGCGCCGCAATGCAGAGGCCATCTATGATGGCATTAAAACCATCGCCGGAATTCGCCTGCGCCACCGTCCAGACCCCCAAGGTGACATTGGTTACGGCGTTTATTTCGAAATGAAAGACAAAGCAGTGCGCAACCGCTGCATCCGTGAGCTGAGAAAACGAAAGGTCCCTGCGTCCACGCTAACGGGATCGGTCCTGCTGCCCGTCCAGGAATCCGTAATCAACAAACGAACGCGGCATCGCAACTGGCCGTCATTTAACAGCCCGGAGGGGAAGAAAATCAAATATGGCGCGGACAGTGCCGCCCAAACGCTGGGTATCTTCGACCGTTTCGTCCAGGTCCGAGTCGGCGCGAAATACACCCTGCGAATCAATGACTATATCATTGAGGCCATCCGCCAGGTCTATAACTCTCTGGCTAAAGTGAGCTAAAGTGCCTAAAGTGAGCTAAAGTGACAGCTTTGCTGTCATTCTGAACGCAGCGCAGCGAAGTGAATCCCGATGTATCGGGATTTTTCGTTGACCAGATCCTTCGGCTTCGCCTCAGCCTTGCCTGCCGGCAGACAGGGATGACACTTACGTGTCACTTTAGGCACTTTACACTTTAGGCACTTCAAACTTTACTCACTTTGATATTCTGGGATTGGGCACAGGAGAATACGAAGGTTTATTATAAGATGAGACCTCTTATTGCAGGTTTTTCTGGTTGCTGAAGAAGCTGCTGTATCCTCCGATTTGGGACCCCGCCTTGCCGGAACCCTCAGCATCCTTATCGGTGTCTTCGACCAGCAGTGCACGATAATTTTTTACGACCTTCTTGTAAGCGTTGGCGTGTTCTTCAATTATCTCAGGCCGATAGTGCTTAAACCACGGCACTCCAAAAACGCGGCGGTTAATATCTTCGGCAACCGGCAGTGTTTCAATGTACTGCTCAATTTTTACAGACTCATCAAGGTAAGCAATCCGCGTTGGCCTGCCGTGTCCATAGACATCCATTGTCGTAAAAAG
This sequence comes from Planctomycetota bacterium, assembly GCA_022566315.1. GTDB lineage: Bacteria > Planctomycetota > Phycisphaerae > Sedimentisphaerales > Anaerobacaceae > NIOZ-UU13. Next base: position 6,394 of record JADFJC010000024.1, on the reverse strand, counting down.
TGGATGCAAGTGCAGGGGCTTATTGCAGCCGGGATTGCAGGTCGAGCCTTCAGCACGAACTGCTTCGCAGAATCTCGACAGTGAAAGACCTTCGAGCTCCTCCGTAACATACTTAAAAAGCGGAAAGTACCAGCCGCCCTTGGTAGTATTGGTACCCTTTGGAGGCCGGGTAGGCCTGATTCCCGCGCTATCATCAAGCAGGTCGCAGAAGTAGTTCATTGCCCTATCGATTTCCGCCATCTGTCGGGGATATAGTTCCAACTGCACCAGTCCGAAAGCGGAACTTAACTGGTGCATACGATGCTTGAACCCACCGCAGGGCAATCCTATATAAGGCTTAAGCTCTTTTAGTGTAATCTCATCATGACGTATGTAGTGGCCGAACAAAAGGGCGCGTTCATATACCTTTCGGTCGTCGGTAAATAATATACCTGCCTCACCGACGGCTAAAGATTTACCAGTCATCAGGGAAAAAGCTGCGACATCACCGAAGGTGCCAATTTCTTTGCCGTTGTATAAAGCGCCGTGAGCATGCGAGCAGTCCTCAAGGATTTTGAGATTGTGTTTGGCGGCGATTTTCATAATTGCATCCATATCGGCCGGCATACCTGCATAATGCACTACGATAATGGCTTTGGTTCGTGGAGTGATTCGGTGTTCGATATCTTTTGGGTCGATGCAGATAGTCTCAGGGTCAACGTCGGCGAAAACAGGCGTAGCGCCAAGCGAATAGGCCGGGGCGACAGTGGCCCAATATGTAAGACTTGGTGCTATGACTTCATCGCCGACTCCGATACCCAGGCCGTACATAGCGCCCAGTATCGCAGCGGTTCCATTATGATAAGCCAGGCCGAATTTTCTACCAAGCATCCCGGCATACTTTTTCTCAAACTCCTTCGTTATTTCAAAACCGGACATCTGCCCGGCCCGCAACACTTTCAAGACCGCCTGCTCGTGCTGGTCGGTAACAATAGGCCATTTGAACATGTCCCCTTGTTCCGACTTCACCGCCTTTTCTCCACCCAACAGCGATAACTCGTTTTTCGTCTGCCCTTCTGGAACCATATTGACCAATTCTCCTTTTGGGAAACTGTCATTTAATTTGTATGTTACTGCCGGGCTAACTGCAGCGCCCTGGTGGTAATGTAATATTTCGCTATCATATTCGGGACCTCCCACTCCGGCAGCTTTCCATCTGCTAAGTATTGCAGATACTTTTCAGTAACCTTACGAAAATGGGCCTCGTGCCCGATTCGATGCTCATCAGGTATCAGCACCTGCCAGGAGTTTGCCTGTCGTTTCAGTGCTAACCCAGGATACTTACTTTGCAGCTCGGCGAGAGCCTTTTTCAGAGAAGCTGCTAACTCTTCGGCACTGGCGCCTGGTGCCGGCTCCACGTAAAGCTCCGGCCGATAGTCCTGTTCTTTACCCTGCCGGATGATTACATTCGCCTTGCTGCCCCTGAACAGCGAATGATGAGTATCTCCACCGCCTTGCGGCGCCTGGAAATTCCAGGTAACCGCCAGCTTCACGTGCACGCCTTTCATTGCATAAATCATTTCTCCGTTGGCGTAATAGGATAGCACTCCTTCGTTATTTAACTTGCCTTTCAAAAAGTCCGGAAAATCCGGCGCTCTTGTTACCTTCTCATACTGCTGCCGTGTGAGCATTGTTGGCCAACGCCGGGCCTTTTTCATCACGATGTCCTTTTGATAATCTATTGGCTCATCCGGCAAGCACGTCCACATCACCAGGTCTATCAGGTGTGTTGTCACGTCCACCAGCCCCTCGCCCTGCTGGGTGGTATCAAAATACCAGGTCGGTCGTTTGATAGGTGTGCCGGATACATATTTGAAGAAATGGTGTACACTTTCCTTCACGACCGCCGGCTCATCCACGGAGCCATTTTGCAATTGTCCGAACACATCTTTATTAAGCACTAACATTTTCTGTAGGATGCAGAGGATATTGAAACGTTCGGTCATAATATCGTAAAGCAATACGCCGTTTTTCTCTGCCGTGGCAAAGGCCTGCTCCAAAAGCTTGAAACCCTCCGCATCAATGCACATCGGCTTGTCACAAAAAACATTAAGGCCGGCATCGACGGCGGATTTGATGTACTCAGTTTTTTTCTGGTTGTTACCGGACATAACAACGACGTTGCCCGGCTTTTCAGTTAACATCTTTTCGAGGTAATCTTCCCCTGTGTACGCTTTCTCCTGCCAGCTGGTGGGGTTCTCCGGGCGGGTGTTGAAACTCTCGATGCGCTTTAGATATTCCTGCACCTCGGGGCCGTCCGGGGCATAGACGTGGGCGATGGGAGCAACCCGGTCGTACATACTTTTCTGGACCAGTGCCGCATGATAATGTCCCGGATTGAGAATCATAAATTTAACCCGCCAGACGTGCGGCGGGTTAACCTGGCGTTCAGTAGTAGCATCTTCGGTTCTTCCTTCCTCTTTCTCGGCACAGGAAAACAACACTATCGACAGGCAAAAGGTCAATATAAACAAAACAGCATTTCGCACCATAACCAAACTCCCTTTATAGTGGTGAGTGGAAACCAATTAACCGATTATCCAATAAACCGCTCCAATCAGTAAAGCCACACCAGCCCATGCAGCGAGGAAGCCGACAATACCAACCATAGTGGGCCTGGGTATTTCAAAATCAGGGTGGCCTATGAGCGTTTTTCGCTCGGCTGGTTCCACACCTGCCGGGAGCGTAAATGGCTCTGTCTCCGGTTCATCAGGACCAATAGGCGTCCGCAAACAGGCATAAAACCGGTCTAAGTTTTCCTCTGGAACCCTCCTTGTAAACAAGCTGACCACAACCAGAACGACAAAGCCGGCGCTCAAATAAATAATCATCTGCCAGGGCAGATAGAGCTTGTCCTGCCATAACATAAACGCCGGCAGCTTGTCGGCAAAGTGCGCATTGAAATCCCACAGGATATATTCACCCAAGGGGATTTTGCTGGTGAAAATAAATGCGCCCAAACTGGTTAGGGTTGCGGCCCAGACGCCGGCTACCGTTGCTCGGCGCCAGTAAAGCCCAATCCAAAAGGCAATTCCCATAAGAGCTGATACCATCCAGTAGAATTCCAGCCCCTTTACGACGCTTTCTAAGTTGAAGGCAACAAAGATGCCTAAGAACACGACTAAGGCGGATACGATACGGCCGATGAGGGTGTAATGTTTATCGGTTTTACCGACCACGAAGAATTTTTTGTAGATGTTCTCGGTAAACAGAGCGGACGCGACCACCATCAGCGAATCACAGGTGCTCATAACAGAAGCGAGCATACACGCAATGAATAATCCAATCAATCCGGGGGCAATATCGGGCAGCAGGTCACGCGCCATTGTACCATAAGCCAGATCAGGATCCCCAAGCTGGGTATACATGACCACTGCGCACAGGCCCGTGAGCATCCAGGCAATAGTACATATCCGTTTGCCGAAGATGCCTACAGTAACACCAACTCTTCCCTCCATTTCCGTTTTACCAGCCGCACAGTTTGCCATGGTCTCAGGCATTGTAACCCAGGCGACCAGAGCATTAAAGGCAATGACGATAATGTAAAAGAGGGTAATCTCGCCCGGGGACACAAGTGAAAGCATATCTGGGTCGGAGATTGATTGCCGCAAACCGCTCATACCGCCGACTTTGGCCAATGCAAACGGCAGGATAAGAAAAGACAGAACAATGGTCAGTAGTCCCTGGACAAAGTTGGTCGCGATAGCTGCAATGAGTCCGCCGGCAACACCGTAGATAACAAACATAACAGTCATCACTATAATAGCGAGATTGGAGCTTATAGCACCACCGGAGACGGCTTCGACCATCAGCCCGGAGCCTTTTAACATAACTCCGATGGCAACCAGGAGCGGCAATATCCCCATCACTGCATATAGGCCGCTGACGCTGCGGCCATAACGAATCTCAAAATAATCTCCCGTTGTTACAGCCCGCATTCGGCGGAAAAACGGTGCGATTAGCCAAAAGAACGGCGTTACAAAAAGCCAGAGCCACTGGTACCAGATACCGGAGACGCCGACCTGATAAGTCTTAGAGGCGACAGTAACCGCCTGGTCGGAATGGGTCCCGGAGCCGAACATAAAAAAGGCCATCATCACTTTTCCAAACTTCCGGTCGCCAATGAAGAAACTGGCGGCACTGCTGACCTTTTTTACCGCCCACAGACCGATGAAGGTAATACCTATTAGGTAAATGATAATGACTGCCCAGTCAATAGGTTCTATACCTAACATATATACACCTCGTGTGCTTTGCTTTATTAATTTGTGCTAAGCCAAAAACAATTTACACACTATACCAGCAGTAAGCGCAGCTGCAGTAGCAAAAAATATCTACAAAAGAGAATCTCTAATTCTTATGCAGACTTTCAAAAACAGAGTTTGTTTATCTACCTAAAATATGATATTATGTTGACAACAGTTTACTTACTTTGTTGTGAAAGAACAAATGGTAATCTCGGAGCCTGCCGGCACTAAAAAGGAGTAGTGAAATGTTGATGACAAAGACTCGTCGTTTCTTCTTGCTGTCAATATGTTTGTGTACTCTCGTGATACTTGTGGATGCTCGAACTGCCTTGGCACGTACCCAGGAAATGTTTCGGGCAGGGGTTGCCTCAACTATCATAACGCCAGCCCAATCGATGTGGATGGCTGGGTACGCAGCGAGAACGAAACCATCAGAGGGAAAGGTCCATGACCTGCGTGCCAAGGCACTGGCGTTGGAGGATAGTCAAGGCACACGTTTAGTAATCGTCACGGTTGATTTGTTAGGCGTTTCCCGCTCCTTACGGGACTGGCTGGAGAAACAAGTCCACGAACGCTACAAACTACACCCAGAACACCTGCTAATAAACGCATCTCACACACATTGTGGTCCAGTCGTAAAGGAGAGAAAGGATTCTATCTATGGGGATAACTTTTATGGTCTATCACCGCAGCAGATTCAACAAAGCCGGCAATACGTGGAAACTTTGCAGCAAAAACTTCTGCAATTGGTCGGCCAGGCAATAGAGAACCTTGCTCCGGCACGGCTGGCATACACACACGCCCGGGCAGGTTTCGCTATGAACAGACGATTAAAAACCGAACGGGGTTACATAAACCATCCTAACCCTGACGGTCCGGTTGACCATGAGGTTCCCATTCTGCGCATTGATAATCCGGACGGCGAATTGCGGGCTGTGTTGTTCGGATATGCGTGCCATAGTACAACTCTTAGTTTCTACAAATTCTGTGGTGACTACGCTGGTTTCGCCCAGTTGTACCTTGAAGAAGCACACCCTGAAGTAACCGCCTTGTTTATAGCAGGCTGTGGCGGCGACCAAAACCCATACCCTCGTCGTACGCTGGCTCTGGCGCAGCAGCATGGGCGTGCGTTGGCCAATGGAGTCGAAACGGCACTTCTCTCACGAGCCTCGCCCATCCGAGGGCCGATTCGGTCGGCCCTGGAAACCGTTACTCTCGATTTTGCGGAACCGCCCAGCCGCCGGCAGCTCGAGCAGCAAGCAAAGTCCAGTAATAAGTATGAACGCCGGCATGCCGAAGTGCTGTTAAAGGAGCTGGAGCAGACGGGCAAGATTCGCACAACATATCCGTATTTGGTGCAAGTTGTCCAATTCGGCAGCGACCTGACGATGATAGCGCTGGCCGGCGAAGTAGTGGTTGACTATTCGCTGCGTTTTAAAGCCGAGCTGCCCGGCTCGCCAGTTTGGGTGGCTGCTTACTCGAACGATGTTTTCGGTTACTTACCTTCGCTGCGCGTCTTGCGGGAAGGCGGCTACGAAGGTGGTGACGCTATGCGGTACACACCTTTTCCAGGGCCTTTCGCACCATCGGTCGAGAAACGGGTTGTGGATATGGTACACAAGTTAGTGGACAGAGTGCGGGCACCGAAGAGCAACTGATGCCTCGATGAATTTTGGTTGAATTATATTGCCCTCTTTACTTTATCTGGTTGATGATGTCCAAGGCCTCCCTTACCATAATCTCTCCAGCCCCTTTTGCCAGGTTGGTTCCTGATACTGGTTCATAGCCACCTTCTTCATAAGCCTGACTGTGGCAGACATAACCGATTGTGTCGTTGCTGACCGAGATAATAAAAAGCTTTTCCACCCCCGCTTTTCTTTTAATCTCCAAACCAACTTCCACTAAAATTTCTCCGGGCAGCCCCAGAATATAAATATCACCGAGTCTTAAGACTTGTATCTCCGTAGTGATGTAATTTGTTTCGTTAACGTCTCCGGGGTTGTCCGATGAGGAATTTGTTTTTGTGGGAAATCTAATTTCCTTCTTTAACGCCTTCAAAGTAACATCACCACTGGTAGCAACAAACTGAAGTCTTCTAAGCGCTTCGC
>JADFJC010000239.1 GCA_022566315.1 Planctomycetota bacterium | reverse complement strand
CTAATTGGTACACTACAAAGATATTCGGCCTTGCATTTGCGACCGTCATTATTGTTACGACATTTTCTCAATGGACACTTGTCGGGATTTTTACGGTGATAGCTATCAGTGTTGCTATCTTGCTTTCACTAATCTTTGACACATTCCTGAGAAGAGAATTTTGACCAGGGAGTAGTACTATGAAACTAAAAAACAACTTAAAATACATCGCAACGCCGGCCAAAATCTTTATGACGGTTCTTATAGTCCTGATCGCAGTGTCGATACTGCAGGGTATTATTCTCGAAATAGAACGAACGTTTGCTCACGCAAAACAACGCCCAGCCACAACGAAGCCCGAAGCAGAACTCACTCAGGAAGAAAAACGAATTGACAGAATAAGAAAATCGGCCAAAGAGTTTTTGCCCGATGGGACGATTCACCTTATCCACAAACCAAGACGTACACCGGGTCGAATGGACGAACCCGAGATAGAGCAGATATATGACGTTAACGATAACCTGCTCTGGGAAGGCACAAGCAATGAAAGACCCTATAGGTACCTTTCCTGGGCTACTAAGCAATCAAGTCGCTATGTCTTTACCAGGGAGCGGATGAAGCAAATGCAAATGATTACGCCCGGCTTTTCCCGAAACATTGAGATATCCGTTGGCTCATACAATAAGACCGAGCAGATTTGGCGTTATCATCCGGGCGCAGAGTATTTTAAGGGTTACAATACCAATGGCGAGAAAATCGGCTACGTTGGCTCGACGGGATTCACAGACTCAAAATCAAAAGCAAAACCGTTCGGAAAATTCAGACTCTTTACCGCCTGGTGCCCGCAGGATTCTTCCAGCCCGACATTGCTGTGGCAGACACAAAGACGTATATATCAAATCGATTTTGAAAAACAACACGTAGAATTGATTTTTGAAAGTACCGAAGCAGATATTGAAATTGAAAGGACAAGCCTGCACGCATGGAGAGATTTAAAACCGGGCGCGGTGGGGTCTTCAGACCCTAAAAAGTACCGACCTTTGCTTCTCTGCGTGACGGAGGACGGCAAGCATCACCTGATATTACGGGAACCCAAACAGCAATTGAGTCTCGCCGTTCCTCGCTCGTCGGTCACCGCTACAAAGCAGGACATTTTTGTGCATCGTTTTGGGAGCGATGCATTTCCACCTGCAGATATTGTCCGTTCGCGAGAGCTTTATGATAAATGGTTGCGGGAACGCCGGGGAAAACCAAGAAACTTGTGGACTGAGCTTTATAAAGTGGATAACCAGGGCGGCCTTGAATTGCTTAATCGTTACGATTGGACCATACCACCCCGACCCGTGCCTGTGGTCAGAGCCAGAGACCCCAGGCCAGCAGTTCAACGCGGTGTATCTCAATTCTCACCGCCGCTGTATGACTTAGTCGTTCGTTTGTTAGGTAGAAAATTTTGGTTAAGCGCTTATCAATATCAGAATAGAAGTGATTTCTTCTATTCCTTAGTACGGATGATAATGGATATTCGGCCGCACGGTGGAGTCATAAGCCGAGTATTAAGTGCACTGATGATGGGCTTTGTGCTTTGGCACGGCTGGCCGAGACGAACATCCTGGGCGAAATTTGCCTTTTGGCTGATTTTCGTAGGGGCTTTCAATCTGGCCGGATTATTAACGTATCTGGCCCTGAACCACACCACCGTTATCAAATGCCCTGTTTGCGGCAAACGCCGAGGGCTGGACCGGGTTGATTGTGTGCGGTGCCAAGCTGAATTACCTGCCCCGGAGCGGGGAAAACTCGACCTGATATTCAGTACTTGAGCAGCATCCTCACAAAACTCTTTTGGGGTTATGGACAGCCGGTTTGGGCACCAAAAGCCGCTGTCTTGTAGAAATTTCTGCCATTTTACCGTATAAACTGCTTCTCTGCTACTCTCTCCTAAATAGTGCGGTACAATCCTGCCATATAGAGTGCAAAAAACTACTTTATGGGGCTTGCAAGGCATTATTGGGGCAGGAAATCAACAGTGATGTTTATAATAGTCAACGTCAGCCTAACTGTTTTATGATACAGTCGTTATCCACAGCAAGAAAATGTGGATAAACTCGAAATGTTGATTTTCTGCAACACGGGGTTTTAACCCTTATAACGGCTGTTTTTCGGAAAGGAGAAACAAAACTTAAGGGCGACACAGAAGGTTCTTCTATTGGCTGTTTTTCAGGGGTAAACGGCAAATTGGGCGAAAAACCGCTTTTAAGGCGTTTGGGTATAGGTTTTGCTATATTTACAGGTATGGGGCTGTGTAGGGTGATTTGAAAAGAAGTTGTATTTGTGAGGAGCGCAGTGTGATGGACGAAACAAACCTGGAAAACAAACTTAACGAACTGGTCAAGGAATTCGGAGAGACAGCTACCCCCCAACATAGAAAGCTGGCCAAGCTTGCCAAACAAGCACAGGTAAGCCGTAAGAAACTTGAAAAGAGTATCAATAGTCTGCAGGAATCGCTGGATTACCTGCGGGTATGTATCAAATATCAAGTCTTCGACCTTGAAGCGACTCGCCGAGAAAATGAATACCTCAGAAAATTGCTTGAGGAGAACAACAGCTAAGGCGAAAAGCGTAAAGTACAGACGATAACAAAAACCGCATATCCAAAAATCAAGACAGTCCGGGCAAATCCTGTCTTGAGATATATTAAATGGCCCCGCCGGAGGCGTTTGAAATTGGGTTTGTTTGGGTTTGTTTTTTTGGAGCTTGAAGGCGGTTTCATTCTCA
>JADFJC010000135.1 GCA_022566315.1 Planctomycetota bacterium | reverse complement strand
CTTCGCCCGGTACTAATGTCGCAAGGTGCAGGGCGACCACTTTTCGGATTTCAGTTATTACCTCCGGATGGTCTTTGGATATATCATATTTTTCGGAAGGGTCGTGGCCAAGATGGTAAAGCAACGGGGGGTCGTGGTGCGTCTCTTTGTTGGCACCCTTGCCGTAGGCCAGCTTTGTTATAAAATGCGCCTTGTACGGTCCCTTGCGCACCGCGTACAATTTTGCGCCTCGATAATAGAACATAACTTTTCGCGGACTTGGCCCGGTCCCGAACAGGGCGGGTGACAAATCCAGCCCATCGACCACGCGGTCGGTCGGGACCTTCGCACCGGCTAACGTCAGAATCGTCGTGTATATATCCATCGTCGAACCGATATCGTTTATGATGGCGGGCTTGATTTTGCCAGGCCACCACATAATACAAGGCTCTCGCATACCACCCTCGAAGGTACAGCCTTTGCCTTCTCTAAGCAGGCCCGCCGAGCCGCCGTGCTCTTTGAAGACAAGCCACGGGCCGTTGTCGGAGGTAAAGACAACAAATGTATTTTCCGCCAGGCCTTCGCGGCGCAGCGTCCTGAGTATCTGCCCGACGCCCCAGTCAATCTCTTCAATTACATCGCCATACAGACCGCGCAGGCTTTTGTCCTTGAACTTCTTCGAGACAAACAACGGAACGTGAGGCAGGTTGTGCGCCAGGTAGAGAAAGAAGGGCTTATTTTTGCTTTTTCGTATAAACTTGATTGCCTCTTCGGTATAGCGCTTTATGATGGTGTTCTGGTCGGCGGGGCGCTCTATAATCTCTTCATCGCGCATAAGCGGGACATTGAAGTACTCGGTCTTAGGCTCAAGGAACGCCTGTCGTCCCTCTCCCCCGATGCGGTCCATATCGTTGCTGTATGGAATGCCGAAATAGGAATCGAAGCCGTTATTTGTCGGCAGATATTGCCGCAGGTGTCCGAGGTGCCATTTTCCGACACAGGCGGTCGCGTAACCTTCGGCCTTGAGGGCCTCGGCGATTGTAACTTCATTTTTCGGCAGGCCGCCTGCTGAATCGGGAAACAGCACACGCCGTTTGTCACTGCACATTCCGCTGCGAATCGGCAGTCTTCCGGTCAGCAGTGCCGCCCGGCTCGGCGTGCAGACCGAGGCCCCGACATAAAAGTTCGTCCATTTCTGACCTTCAGCAGCCATCTGGTCCAGGTTGGGCGTGCGAATCGTAGGATGGCCGTAGCAAGTTAAATCGCCGTAGCCCATATCATCGCAAAATATGATGATAAAGTTTGGTTTTTTCTCTTTACCCTTGCCGGCATTCAACTCGCCGGGACCTACGCAGCCGGGCAGAGCCAGCGAAACAGCACCTGCACTTAAACACTTGATAAATTGGCGTCTGTTCATTTTAGTTCGCATAGAAAAAATCCTCCGCTTGTCTGGAATATGGTGAATTATTAACTCGGTTTACCAAGCAGCCACTGATGTACGAATGCCCCTATCAGCCAGACGGCGAAACTTGCACACAACACAATCCAGAGAGGCAAATGCCTGCGAAAACATACAAAAGCCACAAGGAAAAACAAAACGCTCGGCACAATACCCCACAAAGCCCCTCTGGTGTATTCGGTCATAAGATTGAAATTGCCGGGATTATCCAGGTACAGCCAGACAAGCACGATAAGGCCGGTCAAAGGCATCACGGCAATCAGCCCTGCCAACGTCGGCCGTTTGTGGCCTATCCAGGTGCAGAAAGCAATAACGCACACACTAATCAACAGCTTGATAGCAAATCGCATATCGACCGTCCCCACCTCATCGCGAGCAAAGCATAGAAAGTCCGCCACAGGCGTAAAGCAATCTCATATTTAGCACTGGGTATCACTCAGGGTTCTTCACTTAATGAACCGGATAGTCAACGGATAGCGATAGTGCTCACCATTGTTGGCTTTGACCGCTGCAATCAGCATAAAGATCAAGTCAAAAATGACTACCGCCGGCAGCAAAATAATGCCGACGCACGCAAAACACAGAAGTCCCGCAACAATCCCATATATCAATATAGATATCTGGAAGTTCACTGCTTCTTTGCCCTGCTCGTCCACGAAAGGAAACTCTTCCTTCTTTATCTGCCAGACAACCAATGGCCCTATGATGCAGCCAACAACCGGCACAACAAGCCCTGCAAGCGCCGCCAGATGGCATATCATCGCCCACATACGGGCATCTTTGTCGATCTCCTTGCTTCCCGGACTTTCTTGAACCGTCTCGGGCTGTTCAGCGCTTGCTTCTTTTTCGGCAGGAGTTTCACCTTCGGGTTTTTCTGTCGGCTTCGAGGTTTCCTCTTTTTTTGCCATAATCCAGCTCCCTTCTATTTAGTTTATTTTGATTTGACTCCTGCTGCTTCGCCTTGCTTCGCAAAGCGGCAGGGACTCTTTTTTAACAAAGGCTAATAAAAAGGTCAAGACTAAAAATTTGCTCACCGCAACCCGTTTCTCAATCGGAAATCGAAAATCGTCAATCCAGGGACGCCGACCGGCACCGATTGCCCGTTCAGGTGCGAATGCGAATCCAATCATTATCGACACAAACGCGATTAAGAAAATAAATCGTTTATTCATCAATTTCCACCTTCAGCGGACTTAGGCAGCCACACCGCCATCTCGCTCTTACCGCGGTGTGCCCAGGCGTAATAAGGAATTGCAACCACCTCGATACTTTCCTGCGGAATTTCCCCCTGGCTCTTGATCGTCACGATGCCGCCCAACAAATCACTGCGATATTCGGTGTATAATTTCGTATCCGCCGGCAAAACCAGCTTTGCCACGCCTTGTGGATTATCCACTCCTTCGAAGCAATACACAACAGGCCCACGCTGGATAGCTGCGCGCCCCGCGTTGTCCTTGACGTTCTCGTGGGAAACGACCCGGCGTATCGGCATCGGCAGATTCAACTCAATTACATCACCCTTTTCCCATCTGCGGCTAATGCGGGCAAAACCCTTATCGATGTTCAAATCAACAGGTTCGCCGTTAACCTTGAGTTTTGCTTTCTCGGAGCTTTCGTTCAGGAAGTAATACAGGTCGCTGGGAACAGGCTCATTCCGCGCCCAGCCGGGGATGCGAACACAAATCGTTAATTCCCCGGAACGTTTCGGCTCAACCGTAATCTTCACATCGCCGTCCCATGGATAGCGCGTCTCCTGTACTAAGCGCACGGTATTGTCAGCCATCTTGATTGTGGCGCTTCCGCCGATGAAAAGATTCACATACAAAACGTCACCTTGCTGCGCGTAAGCGTATCCGGGAAGCGACGGCATAAAGCGGACGATGTTCGTGGGACAGCAGGCGCAGCCGAACCACGGGCTTCGCTGATAGTCGCCGTCACTGGCTAACGGGTTCGGGTAGAAAAACTTATCGCCGCTTAGCGAAATACCGGAAAGAAATCCATTGTAGATAACTCGTTCCAGCACATCAATATACTTCGCATCGCCGCCCAATAAAAACATCCGATGGTTCCACATAGCGTTTGCGATGGCCGCACAGGTCTCACAATAGGCCGACTTATTGGGCAGCTCGTAATCTTTACCGAAGGACTCGCCGCCGCCCCTTGCTCCGATACCGCCGGTGATATACAGCTTCTTGGAGACAACATCCCACCATATCCGCTCGAGCGCTTCGACGTAACCGGTATCGCCCGTCAGGGCCGCCACATCCGCCATCCCGGAATACAAATACCCGGCCCGGACGGCGTGACCCACCGCAGAATCCTGTTCAACCACCGGCTTATGGTCCTGTGAGTATTCTCTATAAAGCTTGTGCCCCTCCGCGTGGCCACGTTCATCGAGAAAGAACTTTGCGAGTTTGAGGTACTTCTCGTCGCCGGTTACGCCGTACAATTTCACCAGGCCTATCTCTATTTCCTCGTGACCGGGAACATCTCGCTTTTTGTCGGGACCAAAAACCGAGTCAATGTAATCGGCAAGCCGGATTGCCACATCGAGAATTTTCCTTTTCCCGGTGGCCTGGTAATAAGCAGCGGCGCCCTCGAAGAAATGGCCCGCACAGTACAGCTCATGTTTGCTTTGAACGTCAGTCCAGCGTTTTTCCGGCTGCCGCTCCGGCAGAGAATAAAAGGTGTAAAGATAGCCGTCTTCCCACTGGGCCGCCGCGATTTTCTCAATCACGCCGTCAACGTATTTCTCAAGCTCCGGGTCGCGATGGATTTTCAATGAATAGGCGGCGCCTTCTATGACCTTATAGAGGTCCGAATCGTTAAAGTAGATGCCTTCGAACTTCCCTTCCATCAGGCCGCCCGCCTTGGCGAAGTTATCGATCCGGCCGGTCTCTTCACACTTTTTGAAATTGTAGGGCACTGTAACCTTACGGTTGGTCTCCATCCGCGGCGCCCAGAACTCGTCGGCTATAACCACATCGGTGAACGCAACGGCCCGCAATTGACCCGATTCCTGCACTCGAAAGCCCGCTACAAGTATGAACAAAGCTATGGTCATAATTACAAAAAGATGTTTTCTTAATAATCGAATCTTTCCCATTTTCTTACGCTCCTTTTCTGTTTTCCCGACAAAATTTACCCATCAACTCTATCGCCTTGTTCATACTTTCAGCCGAGCCGTCCATCTTTGCGTAGGCATCCACTAATTCCATCAATTCCGCATCCGGCTCAACCTGTCCATAGTGGTGCGCGACGTTGACAATCGCGGCATCAAGGCCGTATTCGGCCGCCTTTGCGACGTAGGCCCTGCATATCCCAACCCTTCGAGCCGGCAGGTCGCGGACACAGTTACTCACCCCAAGCGAGCAATGCACACCCTTGAACTTCGCATCGCTTTTGATTTTCTTTATCGTCTCGAACGCACGGTACGTATAACCCGGCACATTCGGCTCCATAGGCATATCTATCGCTAACGGAAACACGGTCGAGTCAAAGAATATTTCGCCGGGCGTAAAGCCGTATTCGCCGACCGCCTTGGCGAAAATCCGCCTGGCCAGAGAATATAACTCATCAACCGAGTGTGAGCCTCCCGGCCCGGTCGGCGTTCCCTCGCTGACCAAAAGACCTATGAACGCAAAATCGAACTCCTTTTTCAACGGCAATATGTTATCCATTGTATAGACCTTAACCGAATTTATAAGCGGCTGTTTGACTTGCTCATCGGTGTTATACCACTCCTTCAAACCGGCCGTCAGAACATCGTTGCTACTGCTGTCGATACAAACCGGCACGCCATTGCCCCACTTGCGAACCATTCGGACGTACTCGACCATCATATCGACACAAAGCTGCGGCTCGTCCTCGCCAAAGGCATCGAGATTGACCGCCATATAATCAGCCCCGTCAGCAGCCTGTGATTCAATTAAGCCCTTAATATAATTCAATGGCCCGCTACCTATGGCACAAGTCGGCCTCGAATAGGCATCGGGGCCGAGTTCCGCCAACTGCTTCATTATCGTACCGGTCTTCGGAATAGAAGCATGGATCGACTCGCCAATGGTAATCAGCGGATTCTTCATCGTACTGTCCTTAGGACTTGAAAATAAATTATCTTCCATTTTTGGCTGGCTGCGGCTGCGGCCTCAGCAAAACTCGGACTACCAACCAGTAGTCCTGCGTTTTGCTTCCTTGCCAGCCTTGTCCTCGCTCAGCTAAAAACGAAACCTAATTTCTTTACCAGTCCTTAATACCAAATATCTCACTCGCACGCTATTTTATTTATAGCTCGTATTTACAAACACTTATACAATCCCAGCGCCTCTTTTGTGTTCTATGTTGGTGTTGCGACGACCTGTACAATTGCCACTGTGGGTATTTTTGCGTTGTGGATAACCTGTTGATAACCCAAAATCTGCTCCTCAAGCCGCTTCTCGGCAATACTGAAAAATATTGGATATAATATGTGGGATTCTTTGCCGCCGCCTCTCCAACCTGCCCGCAGCCCTGCCATTTTCCCGTAACTTATTTCTAATAAAGATGTTACATTCGCCCACAAAGCCTCCACTCAAATTCGCCTCCATTTGCCCTCCTGCGAACCAACAGTATGCCCAAATTCCACTGGGTTTGCAATAGATTGTTGAAAAATTATCCTGTTAGTGGATAATTCATGGAAGAATTTCTTATAACACGAGTAAATATCCGCCCCCAAAAAGTTGTGTGTTCCGTTAAAAACCGTAATTTCTTCCTCATTAAATCATTTCTTCACCGGCCGAGCCGTGTGGCTGTGAAGTCAAATACATCGTACAGCAAGGCCTCAGCATAGGGACCGTCGAGCAGGCCGAACCAGACGTAGAGAATTCGCCCGCCACCGTTCAACTCAACATAGGCAACAGCATCACCGAGGTAATCCTCATCACCGCCGCGCAATTGCAGCAGCGAAGTATGTTTGGCGCCCTCGCCGGCAAAGAACGGCCTCCAGCGAAGGTCCCCTGATGTAGGAAATGGAAATTGCTCAGAAATATGCGGCAGGTAACGCTTCGGTTGAACAAAATGAAACCTCGAACCTCGCGCCGGCCTTTCCCATCCAATGCGCAACGTCAGGCCAAATTGGCTGCTGCGGTTTACCACCTGACCATTCCGGTCGTAGTAAAAAGGCCACGGCATCGCAGGCAAGACCAAAAGACAGCCTCCCGTTTTCAGATAGCCAACCAGTGCATCATCGACATCGCCGGTTTTGTGAACACTGCGGCGATAACGCTCCCCCGCACAGTAAAGTAAAACAGGATACTTTTGCGCCGTCAAATCTCCACTTACAACATCCTGCCACGTCAAAACCTTCGTCCCTACTCCCACATCCAGAAGCCACCAAAAGGCCATCGAATCCGCACCGGCTAAAACCCCAATTGGAAGTCCCTCAAACTTCTCGCGCAGCCGGGTTTTCTCCTCGATGGATAACCCTCCGGAACCAGCCCGGCGAATGATACCACGCTTTTTGGCCTTAAAGTTTTTGGCATACTCGGCAGTGAGGTCAAGATACTGCCGGCCGTATTGTAATGACGGCTCTATTTCACTGCCCTCGTGCCATTCATTGAAGCTGGTAATCAGTACCCAGTGCGGGTCGGCCTTGATGGCCTCTTCCCACTGAACACGATACAGCTTGCCGTCGTAGCGGCCAACAGCAAGACCTGGCTTGCGTATCTTCGTGTCGTCGTAGCCGGGAATCACCGTGATGGCACTAATCTTGCCGGCCTGGTCAGCCAATTGCACCCAGGATTGATATGTCCCGGCAGCCCACTTGCGCGCCTCGTCAGGCCTCATGCCTCGAAGTGAACCGGCAGTGTTATAGGTATGAACCCCATCAAAAACGCGGGCCGAACCATAGCTAAACTTATCCCCAATCGCCGTAACACCTTCTTTGTACTTCTCGTTGACCAGCTCGACCGCCTTGAGCCAGCCTTCCAGCCCGAGCTGCCCAAGGGCACGACCATAAACAAATACCACCGGCTTTGCGTTTACTTTTAGATAAGCGTCATGCTTGCCGTATTTATTTAGAACCTTGATAATATCATCCGCAGCCGACTGCGGTGTCTGCGGCCGCGGAACAGTCTCGTAGTAGATACACGCGCTCAAACCATTACGCCGGCAGCCATCGAGAATCTTATCCATCGCACGGCCAGAGAAACTATTGTGGCCCCACCAACTGACGATGAACGTATCGATATTAGCATACCTGGCCCATCGGCAGTGCTGGTCTATCAGCTTCGGGTCATGCGAGTCATAGGCGCCAAGTATCGGATAATTAGTGCTTGCCTCGATGTCCTTGTTGGCCGCATCAATACGCCCCCAGTGCACCGTCCTGCCTGCCCCGCCCGGCCCATCAGGCGTACCATACCACGGATAATAAAACGTCATAACCCTCCGCGATACCGTCTTACCCGGGGCCTCGACGCCTAACGCCACACCGCCCTGCAATGCCGCCGTGAAGATGATAAACGCAAATAACAGTACCAATACGCCCTTATTTCTACGCAATGCAGTCATACTTAACCTCCCTAACCTCATATAAAGTTCGTCAATACTCAACCGCCACTAATGTTCGTGGCGCTATTTTAGAAAAATTCAACCTCATGCTATCACAGGAAAATTTCACATCTCCATCTACCGGCAGAACCAGCGTCTTTCGCGCCCTGACAGGCTTAGAGAATCTCAGAACTGCATCGACCGGCTCATCATTGAAATTCTCCACAATCAGACAATCCTCGCCGATTAAGTACAAAGCCACTTTGTTCGGAGCATCAAATTTTATTCCGAATGGCGCCAACAATTTGTCCCTGATGGGTTTGAGCTGTTTTCGAGTCAACTCAAGCAAACTACGAGGATTCCCATTGACCTTCAGTATCGTTAAATTTTCATCATCAAGATTCACGCCATCCAACCGCTCCGCCAGTCCGTCCGTTATAAGCACGGGCTTTTTAGCGGTGAGCATTTTTTTGAGTTTCTTGGAGAAGTCCGGGTCTTTCAGCGCGTGAACCGAGAAAAATGCAGCTTTGGCATCGGTGTCAATTGTTGCGCTCGGCACGAGCGGCAATCCTAACATCCCCACAAAATCAAATACATATTGCTCATCATAAGCATCGCTGTTCGGCGGCTTCGGAGCAAGAATACCTCTGATAGGTTTATTGCGCACTAACCCGGCGAGTTTGAACAATCCGGGAATCTCCGTGCGTAACTTTTCAACATTAGCCGGCCCTGTATTTTGCAGCAGCGACCCATAACAAAACAGCAGCATCTCCTTGGCATCTGCCAATACCGTCTGACGCGCCTGCTCTACGTAGGTATCTTCTGTGGTGCCGTAAGGGTCAAACCAGCCGCCGCCCGTTTTCAAACCGCCTATCTCGCCGAGCCACCGCATAATGTAGTAAGCTTCGTACTGAACTTTTCCTCCCCAGCGCTTATTATCATAATCGCGTGTCTCGGTACCAACCCAGATTTTTTCGTAGTCGGCTGTTTGACGTGAAACCTCGTACCCGCGATTATGGAAATTATCATACCACTGAGGATATTTGATTATGATTTTCACATTCGGATTGACCGCTCTTGCCGGGGCCAATATTCTCTCCCGGCCCACCCTGACCATAAGCTCGCAACGGTAATCAGCCCACGTCTGGTCGCCCCGCGCCTCTTTACATTCCTCGCATTGGCAATCGGTAAAAAGAAAGTCATCAATCATAATCTCATCGAATATCGAAGCCGTGTATTCGAATATTTCCTGCAAGCTCTTTTGTGTGCCCTTATTGGTATAACAGGAAATCAGGTTCCAGCCTGTCGAAATCTTGCCGACCTGCGTGGTCGTAACACAGCCCGAAACCTCAAAGCCCTCTGCGGTAAATCTGGATTTCGCTCGTTCCAAAGTTTTTCTCTCTGCGGTATATCTGCTCCTGAAAGTTTCGATGAAAACGTGAGTAACGCCGGTCTTTTTGCACCACTCGATAGCTTTATTTGTGCCCTCCTCAGTACCCAAGTGGTCGCGCACATTATGAGCCGTAAAAAGTGTGGAAATCTTCAATAGCCCCTTATTTTCATTCGCCAAATCCCACAACGACTGCGATTGACACCTCAAAGCCGTCAGCAAAACCAACCCTG
>JADFJC010000023.1 GCA_022566315.1 Planctomycetota bacterium | reverse complement strand
ATTTTTTACCAAATATGAAGGTACCTGTATGCAAAATTCGAAAAAGTGAAATTTTTGGCACATTGGCAATAGTTCAGAAACAGGTCCCATTTTTTACAAGAAACTTGGTCCGACGCGGCGAAGGCCTACGACCGCGCTGCAATAAGATATCACGGCGAGTTCGCCAGCCTGAATTTCCCGCAATCCGGGAGCGGCCGAGTGTAAATCCGTCAGGGTTGGGTTCTTCGGCGAATAGGTGGCATAAAAACCCCTTGCAGTGCAAGGGGCTAACAATTAAACTTAAAATTATATGGCAAGCATGATTGGTTTCATGGCGACCTGGACCACTTACGGGACATGGTTACAAGGGGATAGAAAAGGTTACGTTAAAAATACAACTACCTTAGAAGCAAATCCTGAACTGGAAAAATCCAACAAAGAATTACTCAAGCACGATAAAGTAAAGATTCCTAAAAATCTTCGCAACACAGTTAAAAACGCAATTCTCAAAGAAGCAGAAGAAATTGGGCAAAAAGTTTATGCGATAGCAGTATATAGTAATCATGTACATATTGTTGTTGAAAGCATAGGCAAGAGGTGCGGGTATTCAGTGGGACGATTCAAAAAGGCAGCGACAAAAGCATTACGAAAGTATGGATTCGCAAACAAACTATGGACAAAAGGTTTTGATAAAAGATATTGTTATCATCAGCACGAATTAGAAATGAAAATCAAATACGTCCAGCTACACGAAGAATAAAAATGTTAGCCCCCTGCACTGCAGGGGGTTCATTTATTTCCTTATTACCTTGCACCGCAGGGGGTTTATTTTAATGATATCCGCCGCCTGTCCCCATATATCTCTAATGGGGGCAATCCGCCACAGAGAGCGCAGAGAAATAATCACAAAAAAGTTCCGGACACTTTTCATTCCCCGTACTTTCTTTTGACAATTCCACGGTTCCTGTTGCACTCTGGTTTATACTTGGCTATCTGCTCACGCTCAATTCTGTCCCTCTTATCCAACTTGTTAATTCCAACGAACATGGAATAGCATTTATTTTCTCGAATGTGTTTTCGGATACCGATATTTGGCCTCTTTTTAGCATTCTTGGTCGACTGCTCTATGCTGGCTCCAACATATACATACGGAGGACGGAACCTCCCCCAATCTCCAGCATTTTTCAAATGCCTGAGAAGCCTAGTCCTTAAACAAGCGTAGCGCGGTTGCTTTGTCGGGTGTTGGCGGCCTCTTTTTTCTTCTTCGCACGGCCTACTGGTCATGTACAAAGCCTAAAATAGTAAACGTCCCTAATTATGCCATGTGACGAACTTCCCATAACTCCACTTGATGACCCAGGCTAAAACGGCAAATATCGCGGTACCAATAATAGCTAACAATACCGGAAACAATACCGGATGCCTCTCGAACCAAGTCTTTTCCTTCTCCAAGAATTTATAGATACTCTCAGCGAACTCGTGGCTTATACCGTGAGCGCCAGCCTTAGCGACAATCTTACGGAGATCCTCTCGAAATAGTATGTATCCGTGTTTTCCCCTGTATAAACCCTTGTCTTTTTTTGCGATTATATCCTTGGCAATCTGTGTAAGCACTGGTGTTGCAACAAATTCTCTGAACTCTTCCGAAGAAAAATAGGCAATTATGAGATCCAAACGAAAGGAACGGAATGCATCCTCTTCAGCCACTTTGGGACTCCAATACTTTCTTTGATTGTTTCCATTAATAATTATTGTATTTGGATAATAAATGCCGTGAACAACCATTTCCTTTGTCATTAGGGAACCTGTCTCCAAGATAAGAATGCCGTCTACACTAAGCCCGTAAAGAGTGATGCTTTTCGCGCTAACTTTGGGACGACCTATTCTCGGATATCCACGATCCGTGTGATCAACCATATCACCCTCTACTCTGGAAGTATTCGGATCTTTCTCAGGGAAGACCACTCGGTCAATTCTGTCTTCTACCGTACGGCATTGAAATTTCGATTCTTCAGAAGGAATAAGCTCCAGTGATGCCCCGTGAGTTCTTGAAATCACAGCGTTCATCATAAACGGAACATCCGCATAATCCGCAAATTCCTTTCGGTATTTCGGCAGTGCGGCCCTCTCCACCAAACTTTTATACTTCTTAAGGTACGTCTCACTATACACCTGCATTTGGGGTGCACCCACATCCTTTTTCCCATTCCAAATCGACAAAAGCCAGCCCACTCCCATAACCGAACTCCCTAAGCATAATACTAAACCTAGCCAAATGTGTTTTTTAAGCTTCCGCAACGCAGAATCCCTCCCGTATAACACACCCACTTTTTCATACAAGCGGCCTAATCCTGAAGCATAAATCCAAGATGTCTCGCTTGATCTCTAATCTATTGCAAATCTTACACTGCAAAAGCCGATTTTTCAAGAAAAAAAGTAATTCGTATCTCGTGAAGCGTGAAGCGTATATCGCCTGTGGATTCCTGCTGGAGTTTACCCCGCACCGTGATGCGGGGATGTGGGGCAGGAATGACAATCATCGAGTATCAAGTATCAAGAATCGACCGCATAGAATATCCAATATCGAATAGCGAATGTCGAATTATGAAGTCAAAGACGTGTTAAAATAGGTAAAATATCCGCAATTTTTCAACCAAAACCGCTGATACCTAAAAGCAAAAATCAAATTTTTCAAATTTTTTTTAAGTCCTTTACGGCCGGGCGCTTACGCTTCCGGCTCTGTTAAATAATCAACCAAATTTCGCATCAATCACGCAGGTAGCTCCAATTATAGAGGGCCGATGTTTTCGCCCTCGGCTAAAAGCCGGCAGAGCTAATAACCAATATCGCAGATCCGCCGTCTTTTGGCGGAACCAATTAACTAATTCTCTATTTCACTAATTCGCTAATTCACAGCGGAGGGGACAAATCAAAACAACTGTTCATATTCCGTGTTGGCTCAGGAAACTCGCCGTGCTGCCGCTCCTTTGGTATCGGCGGGCGCGCTACGGGTATGCGTTTCGGCGTATTCGCATGACGCAGCCTCGGTACGCAAAGGTGGCCCCGGGCGATTACAAGGGCCTGCGAGAATACGAATGGTTTACACAAAAAGGAAAAAGCTGCTTCTACGCGGTAAGACGAGCGAGAGGAACAAAAGGAAACAAGCTGGCTACGATATACATGCACCATGAACTCATAGACGTTGCCGATGGATTGCTGATCGACCATGTAAATCAAGACAGCATGGATAATAGAAGGGCAAACCTCAGAGGCGCCACGCGGGCCCAGAACATACGCAACAGGAAGAAATTCCCCAAATCGAGCAGCTCAAAATATAAAGGAGTTTACCGGAGAAAGAAGACTCGCAAATGGGAGGTTAAGATAACATTCGAGAGAAAGAAAATATATCTCGGCACCTTCTGCGACGAAATAGAGGCGGCGAAGGCCTACGACCGCGCTGCAATAAAATATCACGGCGAGTTCGCCAGCCTGAATTTCCCGAAATCCGGGAGGGGCCGTCATTAGTGAACAGAGAGCAACCATGTCCCGGCACGCCGGGGTCGAGAATCAAGCATTGAGCATCGAGAAATTTTCGCATCAAACGCACAAGTTCACGCCAAGTACGGAGGGCCGTATTTAGGAGACATGAGATATTAGATTGATTTCCCTATTTATATTTTAACGGGTAGGTTTGTGGATTGTCTAAGGAATCGATTTCCAAATCAACATCAAGCTCCGGCCAATAGAGGTGAGATCCATGCAGCAATCCGACATTTAGAATCTCTTTTACCTTTGCCTCCTTAAACCATGGATAGTCACTGTAGGGTAAAAAATATTCTCTATCTTCCACGCAAAGCCAAAATCCATGAATATCGATATGAGAAACAGTTGGACTCATAGAATAATTATACTAATTTTAGCCAATTTTACCACTTTTTTTTATATCGCGACACAAAATACAAAGGATATATTCTCAACACCCAGTAGCGATTTAATAATGCGAAGTTCAATAAATATCGACAAACCTTTGACTAATTTTCGTCTTTTAGTTACCCTTCCGTAATTATGAAGAGATTACTTGCATCGTGTTTTGGTCTTGGTCGTCTGCCGGTTGCTCCGGGGACGTGGGGTTCGCTGCCGACGGCGATTATCTTTGGGCTGATGTGGCAGTTTCATGCATCCGGCATTTTGATATCAATCGTAATGGCGGCTTTGGCTTTAGCCGGTTCTATTGTTTGCGTGAGATTTGCACCTGTTGTAATTAGAGCAACCGGTAAAAGGGATCCTGGCGAAGTTGTTGCCGACGAATTAGCCGGCCAGGCGGTTACGTTTTTATTCATCCTGTTTTTAACCTTAGAGACATTCTCAACCGGACAAATCTGGGTTACTACAGTGGCCGGTTTTTTGCTGTTCAGATTGTTCGATATTGCCAAGCCCTGGCCGATACGCAGACTTGAGAAGCTGCCCGAAGGCTGGGGAGTGCTCGCGGACGATTTGCTCGCAGGCGTGTATGCCGGCATCGTATTACTTTTATGCTATAAAACCGGCTTGATTAAGCAAATCAGCGGATTGCTTGTTCATTCTGAAGGCTCATCTCTCGGTGTTCTGCACGCCGTTATTTTGGGCGTCGTTCAGGGTGTAACGGAATTTCTGCCGGTCTCATCATCCGGGCATCTGATTTTGTTTGAAAATCTCTTTAATTTTGACCCCGAAACGCCGGAGATGCTGCTGTTTGATTTGACCGTTCATGTTGGTACGGTCGCTGCTATTTTTGTTGTCTTTCGCAAATCCATCGCTGCTTTTGTAAGGAACCTGCTTGTCTGTGGCAAATACGGGAAAAGCCCTGTTGAGATCTATAGAAAAAGCCCAAGTGTTCACGTGCTGGTGCTGGCAATTCTTGCTACTGCTGTAACCGCTGTTTTTGGCTTATTGGGCGAAAAACATTTCGTTGCTGCCCGCGGCAGTTTATTGATAGTCGCATTGATGTGGATTGTTACCGGGACATTGCTGCTGATTACAGATTTGCGGGGAAAAAGCCGGCTGGGTCTGCGCCAGTTCGGCATCTGGGCAGCGATAGTGGTCGGCCTGGCTCAAGCTGCTGCGATTATGCCGGGAATATCACGCAGCGGTGCAACTATCTGTGCAGCCATCCTGCTCGGCCTGCGCCGTCGATGGGCGGTGGAGTTCAGCTTTCTGATAGCAATACCCGCTATTCTGGGGGCAGCAGTGGTGCAATTAATCAGGAATTTTGCTCAAATCAGCTCCGGCAGCCTGCCAATCGGTTCGGTTGTAATCGGCTCAGTTACGGCTGCTCTTACAGGCATTTTGGCGCTGAAGCTGCTGATAAAAACCTCCAGAACTGCAAATCTAAAATATTTTGCATTCTATTGCTATATTCTGGCCTGTTTTGTGTTAGTTTATCCTCTGAGATAAAGAAAAACTGGAAAAATGAGTATTTGAACGTATAATAGTTGCTCGATTGATTATATAATTTGGGGTTTGAACCTTTTTAGTAGGGCCTTAGGGGTACGTTCCCGGAGCCTGCTCTGGATGGTTTTTCTATGATGACGTCAAATAGTTATAGTTCGCTTTGCGATGATTTTTACCTCGATATGTACATCAATACCGAGCTGGACCTGCCGACCGAGCGTGATACCATTCTGTCTTTTTTCGAGCGGATACAAAGACAATTTCCATCTATGGGCCGTTTCTATCGGCGTGAAAATAATGAGTACTACCTTGAGGAAGACCGCAACCCCGGACAATATCGCTGGGTCAGTCTTGAAATAGACCGTGTCGGCTCAGGAGTTGTCAATCCCTCTGATTTTGAGATGGCTTATTGTCTGGACAGATTGGTGCTTGAGCTTGTTCCCTATATGCTTGGTGTAAATCATCTCGATATCGATTCGCTGGATGTTACTTTCGCTATGGATTTTGATTATGCCGGCAGTCACGATGAGGTTATCGCCGAGGCGTTGTTGGCGCAGAGCGCTTTTAACTGCCTTTTGGATTTGCCGAGTGCAAGGCCCATCGGTTTTTCACCTGCGCTGGTAATGGCATTGTCTGACGATGATCGTACTCAGGGGCGAATCAGCATAGAGTCAAAAACGAGCGTCTTTGAGCCCAAGAAAAAAGGACGGTTTACAGATGATGCGATAAGCTTGTCTTTTACAGTCCGCCAGTACCCGGCAACGGATGAGAAATTCGAGGCGTTAAAATCTTTTGAACACCAATGCCGATTGGCTGAAGAGCTAATGGCTGAAAAAATAGTCCCGAACTTTGTTCAGCCTTTAACCGAGATAATCGCGCAAAAACGTTTAACATAGATCCTACGAAGGACCTTCGATGGCTATCGAAGCACTATATAGTAAATACAACAAAACCAGCTTTAAAATCGGTATTGTTCTTTGCGTTGCAGTGGCAATTATTTTTGCTTATGACGGCTATTTGAGTAAATACGAGTGGTCACTTCGCCGCAGCTTCTATGAAGAACATGTCAAAGACGGCAAACCAGATTTTGATATGGTGTTCAATCAGAAGTCACCTTTGGTATTTGTCGCTTTTGCTGCCGTTCTAACAGCCTGGTTCCGGGCACGCAAGAACAAGAAAGTCATCGCTGACGAAAATGAACTTATAATCAGCGACAAAAAAAGAATTTCTTATGATTCCATAGAACAAATAGATAAAACATACTTCGAGAAGAAAGGCTTTTTTGTGATAACATATAAAGACAAAGACGGCAAAGAAGTCAGACACAAACTAAATGAAAGAACATACGATAATTTAGCGGCCATTTTGGAGTACCTGGTGGCAAAAATAAGTGCATAGGAGCAAAAAACTTGTGCACTTTTGACTTATGAACTGCTTTAAGGAATCAGCACAAATGAATCTTTGCGTTGTGGGATTACAGTGGGGTGACGAAGGCAAAGGCAAGGTTGTCGATATCCTTGCCGAGCAGAGCGATATCGTTGTTCGATACAGCGGTGGAGCCAACGCCGGGCACACGGTTGTCGTAGGTGAGAACAGGTTTGCTCTGCACCTTTTGCCCAGCGGTTCAATCAGGCCGGATACCATTTGTGTAATCGCAAATGGCGTAGTCGTTGACCCGGAGGTCCTGACAAAAGGGATTGAGAGACTTGGCGAAAAAGATATTTCGTTAGATGGTCGGCTTTTTATTAGTGAAAATGCTCATGTTGTGCTGGATTATCACAAAAAAGAAGACCAGTTACGCGAAGAATCTCTTGGGAAAAACAAACTCGGCACAACAATTCGAGGCATCGGCCCGTGTTACGCCGATAAGGTCGGCAGAAGCTATACTGTCCGTATGGCCGATTTTAGGGACCTGGAGGCGCTCAAAGCCAAGCTTCAAACGATTGTGGAATATAAAAACAAAATCTTTGCTGCTGTTTATGACGCTGAGCCGATGAGTGCCGATGAAATCTTCGAAAAGTGTAAAACTTATGCCGAGAAGTTCCTGCCCTTTCTAACAGATACCACGGAATTTCTTCACAGAGCAATTGCGAACGGCAAATCCATTCTTTTTGAGGGCGCTCAAGGCACCTTGCTGGATTTGGACCACGGTACTTTTCCATTTGTAACCAGCTCGAACTCAAGCTCACTCGGTATGCCAGCCGGCTGTGGTGTGCCGGCCAAACTGGTTGATAAATTTATTGGTGTTGTCAAGGCGTACACGACAAGAGTTGGTGCCGGCCCCTTCCCCACTGAGCAGGACAACGAGACAGGCCAATACATTCGTGACAAAGGAAACGAATACGGCACGACGACGGGGCGTCCGCGGCGATGCGGGTGGTTCGATGCCGTAGCTGTATCGTACGCTGTAACTATCAGCGCTATCGATTCGGTAGCAATGATGCACCTGGATACGTTAGCCGGCCTGAAAGAATTGAAGATTTGCAGGGCATACAAAATCAACGGCCAAGAGAAAACGTTCTTCCCTGCAAATACGGACAAGCTCTTACAGGCAAGTGCCGTTTACGAAACCGTTCCCGGCTGGGATGAGGAGATAACCGAAGTAAACGATTTTCACGATTTGCCTATGAACGCCCAAAGCTATATCTGCCGAATCGAAGAGGAAATTGGCAAACCAATTACAGTCATTGGCGTAGGACCGAAACGAAGTCAGACAATATTCAGGTAATGAAGAATCACGAAGAGAAACTCAAGAAAACCGCCAAACGTCTTGGTCTGACGCCCGACCAGATACCCCGGAATATTGCCATCATTATGGACGGCAACGGCCGATGGGCACGGAAAAAAGGTCTGCCGCGAGTAGAGGGACATCGCCAGGGCGGAAAAACAGTCGAGACAATAGCTCTTCGCTGTGTTGATTTTGGTATCGAATCTCTCACATTATATTCGTTCAGCATAGAGAACTGGAAAAGACCGAAAACCGAAGTCAATGCACTTATGCATCTTTACATTCAATACCTTATTGAGATTCGTCCTATGCTGATGAAGAACAATGTGAAGCTGATTCACCTCGGGCGATTGTCCGGTCTTCCCGATGCGGTACAAAATGAACTTGGAAAAACGATGGAAATAACCGGCGTTAATACCGGTATGATACTTGCCCTGGCGCTAAACTACGGGGGTAGAACGGAAATCGTTGATGCGACCCAAAAGATCGCACAAGAATATAAAAGCGGTAAATTACAGTTAGGGGACATCGACGAACAGTGTATAAGCCGACATCTATATACAGCGGGGCTTGCCGAGCCGGACCTCCTGATACGGACGGCAAATGAAATGAGAATCAGTAACTTTCTGCTCTGGCAAATCTCATACAGTGAATTCTACGTTACAAAAACCTTTTGGCCGGATTTCAAAAAAGCAGCTCTGGAAAAAGCAATACTGACTTACGCAAAACGAGCCCGACGTTTCGGAACTATCAAATAAGCTGATGAGTAGATGAGTAGATGAGTAGATGAGTAGATGAGTAAATGAGTGAATCGCTATTAAGGGTATCAGGCTACCAGATTATCAGGATATCAGGTTAATCGCAACTGCTCCTGATGTCCTGATATCCCGGTATTCTCATTTACACATAAACGCCCTGGCAGAATATAAGAAATTATGCTGAGATACCGGTTGTTTTTTGGAATACTGATGACGGTGTTCTTTACGGCTGTTGTCATTTTCGACGGCTGGCTGGACGGCTCTCTGACAGCTTCGGTGGCCGACGATAGAGCGGTACAGGGAACAGTTTTTTGTATCCTTATCGTGCTATTAGCAATCCCGGCCCAACTGGAATTGTCGAAACTCGCAGCGGCTAAAAATCTGAAGATTTTTATTCCTGTTTCAATCATCGCTTCGATTTTATTCGCGACCAGCCGGTATTGGCAGCAGGAATATTGGCAGCGGATTATAGAAATTCGGCCGGACACTTATCTGATTTTCCTGTCGGCCTTCGTGCTGTTGGCGCTGCTTTTATACCAATATATAAGCAACGGGATTTCAGGGGTGTTAGCTAATTGCGGAGCGAGTTATTTTTCGATTTTGTATCTTGGGCTTTTAAGCAGCTTCTGTGTGTCGATGCGGCTCGAATTTGGACTCTGGCCTTTGCTTATGTTTGTTTTTGTGGTAAAATCGGCTGATATAGGGGCTTATGCGATTGGGAGTTTGTTTGGCAAGCATAAATTTTCGCCTAAAATCAGCCCTTCAAAAAGCTGGGAAGGCATGGGCGGCGCTGTTGCAGCCGCAATGATAGTTGCTGTTGGTTTTGCGCTAAGTTGTGATATAATGGTTTGGTGGTCGGCAGTAATCTTTGGCGTGTGTTTTGCGTTTATCGGGCAGATTGGAGATTTGGTCGAGTCTATGATGAAGCGAGACGCTGAGCAGAAAGATTCGGCAAATAATGTGCCTGGGTTCGGCGGAATATTAGACATTATCGATTCGACTCTGGTAGCGGCACCGTTTGGGTATTTGTTCTTTATGTTTACAAAGTGAGCTAAAGTTTAGAGTGTTTTTTATCTTTAGCTCACTTTAGGCACTTTTTAAGAATGAAAAAATATTTTGCGATCATGCGATGGAAGTTACGATACAATTAGATTCAACCGACAGGCAGCTTGAATTGTTCGGTCCTGCCGACAGTTACCTTCGTCTTTTGCGGGGAGCGCTTGGGTTGCAAATTACTGCCCGGCAGAGCAATTTAATAATCAGGGGCAAAGAAAAGGATGTAAATAAGGCCGTTGAGGTCATCGACAAGATGCAAAAGCAGCTTCTCAAACGCCACCCGCTGACTGCCGCAAATGTAACTGCTTTTATAAGCCAGGGCGATTCTCGCGGAACTCTCCAGACCAACGAGGCTATTGCCGTCTATGCTCATAAAAAGGTCATTAAACCGTCCACAAAGGGACAGCTAAAGTACATCAAAACAATGTTGGCCAACGACCTTACTTTTTGTATAGGGCCTGCCGGAACGGGCAAGACATATCTGGCGGTCGCAATTGCGGTATCAATGCTAAAGAAAAAGCAAATCAGGAGGATAGTCCTTGCGCGTCCTGCTGTTGAGGCAGGTGAGAAGCTCGGCTTTTTGCCGGGCGATATCCAGGCAAAGGTCAATCCGTATCTTCGTCCTTTGTTTGATGCGATCGAAGATATGATGGACTTTGCGCAGATGAAGAAATTTGTGGAGCTGGATATTATCGAGATAATTCCGCTCGCCTTTATGCGCGGCCGAACGCTAAACGAAGCTGTTATCATCTGCGACGAAGCCCAAAATACCTCGGCCCTGCAGATGTTAATGGTCTTGACAAGATTGGGTCATGGCTCCAAAATGATAATAACAGGTGATATAACACAAATTGACCTGGAACGGGGCCAAAAAAGTGGAATGATCGGAGCGATGGAAATATTGCGACGAATCAAAGGTATAGGTTGCGTAGAATTAAGCCAAAGGGATATAGTGCGACATCGGTTGGTTCAAAATATTGTGCAGGCTTACAAGAGAAAAGCAAAAGCTGATTAGGATAAACAGATGCCGTTTTTGAAGAAAATAAGTCCGCGTCGAAGTCAGGTGCGCAAGAATATATCTGCTGGTCGTTTTTCGCGAATAACACGGCTGCTCGACACCGATTCTTTAATCTCGATTCTGCTGTGGTGTCTTTTCGTAGTCCTCTGTATTCCTATTATAACTTTCGAGCTGATTCAGCAGGTTCATTATTTTGACCTGATACTAACAACTGTAATAGTGGTGCAAATCTGTCTCGCTGTGGCTTTCTATATTCATCACTACCAAAAGAAAATAATAATGAACCACGCCAGGGCGCTGGCACTGGTCGGCTTATTTATTTTATTGTTGGCAACAACCAAACTTATCACGTTATTGTTCAAACATACCTCTGGGGCCACCGGTAGTGCTGTGACAGCAGCCATCATTTTGACAATCGCTTATAATCAGCGTTTTGCGATAGGTATGATTACGTTTTATTGTCTGCTTGGCTGTTTTGCCACAGGAACATTTAACAAATATCAGCCGACAGATATCAACTTGTATCAACTGACAGATATCAACCTGTTTTTGACGATGTTCGCCGGTGCTATTACGTGCTGTTTTTCGTTGAGGGAAATCCGTACAAGAATGAAACTGCTGACAGTCAGCGCTTTAGCGGCAACAGTGGTTTTTGTAACGGCCCTTGCGTTGGGACTTTTAGCGGACAAATCGCATCCTGCTTACGTCTTTAAGAACGCGGGCTATCACGCGGGTATCACTTTTCTGTTCGGACTGCTCATCCATAGTTTGCTTCCGCTAATCGAAAAAATCTTTCACATAGCAACAAGTATGACACTTCTGGACTATAGCGATGCGAACCAGCCTTTGTTGAAAAAACTTGCTATGGAAGCTCCCGGCACGTTCAGTCACAGTCTGTTGATAGGTTCCATTGCCGAGGCTGCCGCCGAGGCAATCAATCGCAACGGTCTTTTGTGCAGGGTCGGTGCTTACTACCATGACATCGGCAAAATCAGCAAGGCAAGCTATTTTATTGAAAATGAAATCGGCCTGGCGAGCAGGCATAAAGAACTCTCACCTACAATGAGTCAATTGATTATCGTGGGCCACGTTAAAGATGGAATAGAAATGGCCAAGGAATACAGCCTGCCCAACGTGCTTCGGCAATTTATCGAGACACACCACGGCACGACATTAATCGAACATTTTTACCACGAGGCCAAAAAATTAAAGACGAAAAACTCCAAAGGAAAAATTATTGATGAGCCTTCCGAGAGTGAATTCAGGTATCCCGGTCCGAAACCGCGAACAAAAGAAGCGGCGATTGTAATGTTAGCCGATACTATAGAAGGTGCCGTCAGGAGCCTGTCTGAAGTGACACCGACAAAAGTTGAGGCAGTCGTGCACACTATGGCTATGAGACGTCTGCAGGACGGTCAATTCGATGAATGCGACCTGTCTCTGCGGGAATTAAGCCGGATAGAGGCAAGTATATCAAAAACTCTTGCGGCACACTATCACGGCCGAATCGCATATCCCAAACCACCTGATATGCCGGAAGAGACCCAGTCTCAAGCTGAGCAATCCAAGCAAAAAAGCAATTAACAACCATGGCCCCTGCTAAACAAGACCAGGAGATAGTCGTACAAATCACGAAAAATTTCAGCAGTATAGATGCTTGCTTGTCCAGGGTTAAAAAATTAGTCGAGACTGTCTGCAATCGTTTTAACCCCTGCGGAAGCAGGGGAACGGTTGTCAGCATTGCAATAGTTGACGACGCCCGAATCCGGAAATTAAACAGTCGATTCCTGAATCGCAAATCAACCACCGATTGTTTAAGTTTCGACTTGTCCGATAGCAAGGGGCCGAAGTCGCCCAAATTATTCGAGTTGATTGTCAATGGTGAAATGGCTGTCAGACAGGCAAATATGCGAGGGCATTCAAGCGAGGCAGAGTTGGCACTCTACATAACACATGGGCTGCTGCACAACTTCGGATTCGACGACTCCACAGAGAGCCAGGCCCGGAAAATGCACGATACGGAGGATAAAATTTTACAACAACTCGGTTACGGTTTGGTATATAATACGAATAGTCGATAAGAAAGTCGAAGCCTGTCTCGATTGTAATTGAAAGGTTGTCAGGAAGTGGGCATTGTTGGTTTGGCGGTGTTGTTGATTTGTTTTCTTGCCGGCGGTACATTGTTCTTTTCCGTCAATGCCATTGCCCTGCGAACATTCTCGCACGTCAAATTACAGGAAGCGTTCAAGAAAAAAAACAAAAAGACAACTCCGGAAGAGCTCACCGAACAGTTGGCAGAAAAGGCTGAAGAGCTGATTTTGACGTGCTATTTATATCGGCTCATCCTGAATATATGTATATTACTGCTGTTGGTAGCTGTTTTCATCGGTCCCGGAGCAGCGGAAGACCCGGTCGATACTGTAATCAGCTATCTTCTTATATTTATTGCTGCGATGGTAATATTTTCGATATTCAGTCTGGCAGTTCCTCAGGCCTGGGCTAAATACGCAGGTGAAAAAATTCTGAGCCGAACGTACAAACTGTTGACGGGATTTGCGATTGCAGCGGCACCTGTTCTTTATATCTTTAGATTATACGATGGCTTTGTCCGGCGCCTGGCCGGCGTAGCTGAAACAACCCCTGAAGAACAACAGGAAGAAAAGCAGGAGGAATTTATCACCGGCCTGGAGCGGCGCAGAACCGAAGGCGTGCTCGATGAAGAAGAGCAGGAGATGATTGAAAATGTCTTAGAGTTGAGCAACAGCACCGCCGATGAGATTATGACGCCTCGTACCGATATTGTAGCAGTCGAAGTCAACTCTGATTTGCAAAAGGTTCTGGATACTATCACTATGGCCGGACATACGCGCGTTCCGGTCTATGAAGAGAATATCGATAACATAATCGGCCTTGTCTATGCAAAAGACCTGCTGGCCGAGATTGGCAAAACGTGCACAGAGTTCAAGTTACGTGATAAAATAAGAAAGGCTTATTTTGTCCCTGAAAGTAAGCCGCTGCGATCGCTGCTGCACGAATTTCAAAATCAAAAACTGCATATAGCTGTAGTGTTAGATGAATATGGCGGAACGGCCGGGGTCGTTACCTTAGAGGATATTCTCGAAGAGCTTGTCGGCGAAATAACCGACGAATATGAAGAGACACCGCCCGAACCGATAAAGAAAATAGACCAAAACACCATTGAAGCCGACGCAAGAACATACATCGACGATATCAATGACCAGTTCGAATTGAATCTGCCCGAAGATGAAGATTACGAGACCATAGGCGGCTTTGTCTTTTCGCGTCTTGGTTATATTCCAAAGACAGGAGAAAACTTCGATTACGAAAATCTTAAGTTCACTATCACCTCGGCTGAGGCCAGAAGGATAAAGTGCATCAAAATCCAGAAGACAGAAGACAGATAACAGAGGACAGAAGACAGAGGACAGAAGACAGATAACAGAAGACAGATAACAGAGGACAGAGGGCGCAGTGTTTAGCCCCCACTCCTGCGGTGGGGGTCAGTGTTAATCCGTGTTAAAGTCAGTGTTGGTCAGTGTTAATCAAAGATACAGCTATTTGCATACGCGCTGTAGATTATTCCGAGACGTCTCAGATAGTAACATTTTTTGCCAGGGCAGCCGGCAAAATCAGCGCCATCGCCAAAGGCTCGAAACGGCCTAAATCGGCATTCGACGGCCCTATCGAAATATTCTCGTATGGTAAAATTGTTTTTTTCGATTCAAACAAAGAAAAACTCGCCACTTTGACTGAATTCGAATCAGCCTGCGGGGGTGCGGGTTTTACCGGCCTTAGCAATAACCTTTTTACCTTGAACTGCTGTCTTTTCAGTACCGAATTGTTGAATAAATTTACCCACGACTACGACCCACACCCACAACTTTTCGATGACTTTTTGCAGTTCTTACAAAACGCCCAGGAGAACAAAAACAAACACCAGATGTTGGCATTATTGATATTATTCCAGTTAGGGCTGCTGAAAGAGGTCGGCCTACAGCCGATTCTAAGTTACTGTGTGAATTGCA
Organism: Planctomycetota bacterium; assembly: GCA_022566315.1. Lineage (GTDB taxonomy): Bacteria > Planctomycetota > Phycisphaerae > Sedimentisphaerales > Anaerobacaceae > NIOZ-UU13. The sequence continues at coordinate 22,011 of JADFJC010000023.1, read as the reverse complement.
AAACGAGATACGAGCATCGAGTATCGAACATCGAGCATCGAGTTTACTTCAGCAGCTCCGCCAACGGCTTGATTTGCAGAGATTGCGAAGCGAGTTTCCCGGACAAGGTCAGGTTGACCCAAACGGCGGCCAATTGTCTGAGCAATCTGAAACTGTTAGCCGAATCACAGGAAAAAACGCTGAATGAAATTGAGACGGTTTTAGTTCACCACTTCACCGAGCTTCTCGGCCACAAACCAAAAATGGCAAAATATGTCCTGACCTCTTCACCCTGAACGGAGTCGAAGGGCTTAATTCTGCCCTTCTCAATTCTCAATTCTAAACTTGCCCCAGCCATTAATAGGTGACTGTCCCTAGCTTAATTGCTCTCTAATCTCCTGCAAACCTTACACTGCAAAAGCCGATTTTCCAAGAAAAAATTGACGGTTTTCGACCAGGCGCTTACGCTTCCGGCTCTGTTTTGGTAACGTGGAATTTTACAGATATTAGAATTTGTCCATTAACTTTATAAAATCTTCGAATAGATAATTCGAATCATGAGGGCCGGGTGAAGCTTCCGGATGATACTGGACGGAAAAAGCGGACTTGGCTTCGCAGCGAATTCCTTCATTTGTATTATCGTTTAGGTTCAAATGTGTCAGCTCAACCTCTTTATTATTTAACGAATCCATATCAACACAGAAACCATGATTCTGGCAGGTTATCTCAATCTTTCCCGTCTTGAGATTCTTAACAGGATGATTTGCCCCTCTATGCCCGAATTTGAGCTTGTATGTTTTTGCTCCGAGAGCAAGGGCAAGAATCTGATGGCCAAGACAAATCCCGAAGATAGGCACTTTGCCAAGAAGTTCCCTGATGGTTTGGATTGCATAGCTTACAGGCGCCGGGTCGCCCGGGCCGTTGCTTAAAAATACCCCATCGGGCTTTTGCGCCAGAACCTCTTTGGCTGACGTCGCCGCCGGCACAACGTAAACATCACAGCCGTGCGAACAAAGCAGTCGAAGAATATTCTGCTTCATACCATAATCAAAAGCCACAACCTTGTATTTTTTTGGAGGTTTGATTTCCCGGCTGCTTAATACGTCAATTACGCCTTTATTCCAACGGTAAGGTTTTTTGACGGTTACGTTTTTGACTATGTCCCTTCCCACAAGGCCGGGATACTTTTGCAGTTTTTTCTTCAGATTCGTGACGCCGAATTCGGTGGAGGAAATGATTCCTTTCATCGCTCCTGCGATTCGGATGTGCTTTACAAGTGCCCTGGTATCAATGCCTTCAAGGCCGACAATGTTATTGGCTTTGAGATAATCGCCGAGCGATTGTGTATTTCGCCAGTTACTCGGATAATTGCAGTTTTCCTTAACAATAAGACCGCCTGCGAAGATTTTTCTCGATTCCCAATCGGCTTTATTCGTTCCGTAGTTACCTATGAGGGGATACGTCATTGTGATAATCTGCTCGTGGTAAGATGGGTCGGTCAGTATCTCCTGATAGCCGGTCATACTTGTATTGAAAACAACTTCTCCGCACTTTTGGCCTTTGGCGCCAAAAGAAGTGCCTTCAAAAACGGTTCCGTCTTCCAGTAACAGAATAGCTTTCACTCTGTCCTCCGTCTTCTGACGTCTGTCTTCTGTCTTCTGACCTCTGTCTTCTGTCCTCGATAGTATAACTGAATGGGCTTGACGCCGACTTTTCTTTGTTTGAGCGCCTCGATGGCCTTTGCGACTGCGACAGCGCCCCTTATTGTTGTTACGTATGGGACCTGTCTGTCGAGGGCACTTCTTCTTATCGAAAAGGAATTCCTTATCGACTGCTTGCCGAGCGTGGTATTTATAATTAAATCTATTTCACCATTTATTATAGAATCTACTATGTTGGGCCGACCTTCGGTGATTTTCAATACGAACTGCGAAGGAATGTTGTGGTTGATAAACGCAATGCACGTGCCCTTCGTAGCGATAATCTTAAAGCCCATCGAATGGAGCTTGCGAGCAACTTCTACCGCTCTCGGCTTGTCGCTGTCTTTGACGCTGAAAAGTACATTGCCTGAAGTCGGCAGAGTATTTCCCGCCGCTATTTGTGATTTTGCGAACGCCATGCCGAAGTCGTCGGAGATGCCCATCACTTCGCCGGTCGAAAGCATCTCCGGGCCGAGCAGTGTGTCTATGCCGGGGAATTTCAAGAATGGAAATACCGCTTCTTTCACGGCAAAGTGGCTGGGCTGAACTTGCTTCGTGAAATTCAGCTCATCCAATGTCATTCCAGTCATTATCTTAGCCGCAAGTTTAGCCAGAGGTACGCCGATAGTTTTGCTCACAAACGGAATGGTTCGGGATGCACGTGGATTGACCTCCAGAATATAGATCTTATTGTCCTTGACAGCGAACTGGATGTTTATAAGGCCCTTGACTTTTAATTCCAGGGCAAGGAGTTTTGCCTGTCTTTTAATCTCGGCCAGGATCTTTTTGCTTATCGATATCGGCGGCAGTGAGCAGGCACTATCACCGGAGTGGACACCGGCTTCTTCGATATGCTCCATAATTCCGCCGATTACAACTCTTTTGCCGTCACTGATGGCATCGACGTCTAATTCCGTAGCATCGTTAAGGAACTTATCAATCAAAATCGGATGCTTGCCTGAGACCTCAATCGCTTCTTCAACACAGGCCTTTAATTCCTGCTGGTCATAAACAATCTGCATTGCCCTACCCCCAAGAACAAATGAAGGGCGAATCAGCAGTGGAAAACCTAACTTGTTTGCTATTTTGACCGCCTGAGCATAGGTTGTTGCCGTGCCGCTGTAAGGCTGGCGAAGTTTGAGTTTTTCGACGAGCTTGTTGAAGCGCTTTCGGTCTTCGGCACGGTCAATGCTGTCGGGCGAAGTGCCTATTATCTTTACTCCGGCTTTTTCGAGCGGCACCGCTAATTTTAACGGCGTCTGACCGCCGAACTGCACGATTACGCCGTCGGGATTTTCCTTTTCGACGATAGAGATAACATCTTCAAACGTAAGCGGTTCAAAGTAAAGCCGGTCCGAAGTATCGTAATCGGTACTGACCGTCTCGGGATTGCAGTTTACCATTATCGATTCGATGCCGATTTCTCTCAGTGCAAACGCAGCGTGGACGCAGCAGTAATCAAACTCAATACCCTGGCCTATACGGTTGGGGCCGCCGCCAAGGATGATGACCTTCCTTTTGTTAGTAGGATTCGCTTCGCATTCAGCCTCAAAAGTCGAATAAAGATATGGAGTAGTCGCTTCGAATTCGGCGCCACAGGTATCAACAGTCTTGTAAACAACATTTATGCCGAGGGCCTGGCGGTGTTTGCGCAGCTTCTGCTCTTCTACGCCTAATATAGATGCCAGGTACTTGTCACTGAAACCATACTGCTTGGCCTTTCTCAAAACACTGACTGACACTGACTGTAACACTGACTGACACTGACTTCTGCCTTCTGCCTTCGATTTTCTGTATTTGCCGCAAGGCATCCTGTGGACTGCCTTCCGTTTTATTTTTGCTTCGAGTTTTACGATATCCTTTATGTTATTGAGGAACCAGGGGTCTATCTTTGTAAGGTTGAAGATTTCCTCAACTGATAGTTTCCTGCGTATGGCCTCAGCGACATACCAGATTTTGTCCCAGCAGTTTGTTCTGAGCTTTTTCTTCAGCTCAAATGTAGAAAAAGAACCGCTGATATGCCGGTTATCGAGCGAATGACGGTCAATTTCGAGAGACCTGATGGCCTTTTGCAGCGCCTCCTTGAACGTTCTTCCGATGGCCATTGCTTCGCCGACCGATTTCATCTGTATGGTCAGCAGGGGGTCGGTATTCGGGAATTTTTCAAACGTGAAGCGAGGCCACTTCACAACGCAATAATCGATGGTCGGCTCAAAACAAGCGGGAGTCTTTTTGGTAATGTCGTTGGGAATCTCATCGAGGGTGAAACCTACCGCCAGCAGTGAAGCAATCTTTGCGATGGGAAATCCGGTCGCCTTGGAAGCAAGAGCCGAACTTCGCGAAACCCTCGGGTTCATCTCAATTACATAAAGCCTGCCGTTGGCGGGATTGACGGCGAATTGTATGTTCGAGCCGCCGGTTTCCACGCCGATAGCTCTTATGATTTTAAGAGCCGCGTCGCGCATTATCTGATATTCTTTATCGGTAAGCGTCTGGGCAGGGGCAACCGTGATGCTGTCGCCTGTGTGAATACCCATAGGGTCGAGGTTTTCGATGGAGCAGACAATAACAACGTTGTCCTTTTTGTCCCTCATCACCTCAAGCTCATATTCCTTCCACCCGATAACAGATTCTTCGATAAGGACCTGACTTTTGGGACTTAGGTTCAGGCCCCAGTGTATATATTCGTCATACTCCTCGGCGTTATATGCGACGTTTCCGCCCGTACCGCCTAATGTATATGAAGGACGGATAATAGCCGGGTACCCGATGTATTCGACAATTTTTTTTGCTTCTTCCCAGGAATGAGCGCATCCGCTTTTAGGGACTTCAAGCCCGCACTCGGCCATTACCTTCTTGAAGCGGTCTCTTTCCTCGGCCTTTTTGATGGCCTTCAGATTCGCGCCTAACATCCGGACATTATACTTTTTCAATACGCCGTTCTCGGCCAATGCTACAGCGATGTTCAGGCCGGTCTGTCCCCCTAATGTGGGCAGGAGGCTGTCGGGCCTTTCTCTGGCAATTATCTTGGTGACAATCTCGGGCGTGATGGGCTCAATGTACGTTCTGTCCGCCATTTCGGGGTCGGTCATTATCGTAGCGGGATTGCTGTTTACAAGAATTACCTTGTAGCCGACTTTTCTGAGAACTTTGCACGCCTGGGCACCGGAATAATCAAATTCACAGGCCTGGCCTATAACAATCGGGCCGGAACCGATAAGCAGTATTTTCTTTATTGATTTATCTTTTGGCATTACGTTTTACTAATTTTCGCAGACTCACGCTGCCTGCGGTACCAATACGTCCAAATATACCCACACTGATTTCCCATTTAGCGACTTGGTGCATAAAGGAATCCTGAACACTATATTGACCAAAGCCCAAATCTGCAAGAGGAATTTTGCGATTCTTGACCCCGGGTCCCGGCGCGCCGGGACAGGGTTGCTGGATGCTTGTCATTCCTGCCCCGCATCCCCGCATCACGGTGCGGGGTAAACTCTGTGCGGGGTAAACTCCAGCAGGAATCCACAGGCGAGATACGCTTCACGCTTCACGAGATACGATAGCAATCCGTGGTTAATTCTTTTTCGTGTCTTTTGTGCCTTTTCGCGGCTATTTCAATACAGTGTCAATCAGTGTTAATCCGTGTCAAAAAAGACACTGTCAATCTGTGTCCAATGGTTCCGGCTGGATTTCGTCGAAAAGCTGCTGCTTTTTTGAAAAATGGCATTTGACAAACCAGCCCCAAAGTGGATACTATTCGTTTTTCAGAACTATTACATTCCCCGATGACGCTATGGGTAGTAAGTGTGAGCGAAGAATTTAAGCATAACATTATCGCAATAGTTTATGATTTTGATGGAACGCTGACTCCCCAGCCAATGCAGGAATACACCGTCTTGCCGGAAATCGGTATCAAGGACGGAAAGAAGTTTTGGAAGCAGGTAAATCAGGAGTCTGCGCAAACGAATGGGGAAGGAATTGTAGCCTATATGCGTTTGATGCTTGAAAAATCCAAATCCAGACATTTTCCAGTTACTGCTGAGATGCTGAGAAAATTGGCGAAAAATATCAATTATTTCCCGGGTGTTCAAACTTATTTTAAACGAATAAATGACTATATTAAAAAGCAATTTGGTAGCGGTATAGAAGTCAGGCATTACGTAATTTCAGCGGGCTTAAAAGAGATAATCTCAGGAACGAGTATAGCTAAGTATTTTTATAAAGTATTTGCTTCAGAATATTATTACAACGAGTATGGAGCAGCAACTTTCCCAAATGTAGTAGTGAATGACACACTAAAAACCCAGTTCATTTTCAGAATTAATAAAGGGAAAGAGAACTTGAATGAAAACATTAATCTTCATATGCCTATGCATCTGCGGCCCATACCTTTTCAGAACATCCTGTATATTGGCGATGGGCTGACAGATGTTCCATGTATGACGGTAATTAGAAAAAATGGTGGGTCTGCTATTGCCGTTTATAAGCCTTACAGCTCTCGGGGTAAGCAGATATGCAAGCAGTTATTGGAAGCCGAAAGAGTGGATTTTATTGCTCAGGCGGATTATAAAAGTGGAACTGAGCTTGACCGTTTGATAAAATTATTGTTAGGGATTATTGTTGAAGGGATTCGATATGGGAGAGAATCCTTTAGGCAATCAAAGAAGTATAGCTTATACCGAACTCCTACACAGCTTCATGCAAGTTTATATATGAGGGATAAAAAAAGAAGTGCCGGTTCTAAAGCTGGTAGAAACGCAAAAACCGGAAAGTCTATAACTAACAAGGAAGATAACAAAAAGAAAAAGTAGAATTCATATATTAGGCAGATTATGTTCTTTGCTTATCTGTTTTAATAGCTCAAGAAGCTCAATTAGACTTTGACTGATAATATCAGTGTCACTGCACACGTTCATAAAATTCGTATCTCCGTCCCATCGCGGGACGACGTGGATGTGCAAATGCTCAGGCAGTCCCGCCCCGCTGCATCGACCGAAATTCATACCGACATTAAAGCCGTGAGGTTTTATCGTCAGTGACAGTGCTTTTTGTGATTCTCTGACCAGCTTGAACATCTCCAGCAGTTCCCCCTCACTTGCCTTGGCAAGCTCTCCGATGTGCCGGGCCGGTGCTATCAGTAAATGGCCGTTGTTGTAGGGAAAACGATTCAGTATTACAATGCTTTTCTCTGTTCGCCACAGCACAAGATTCTCGTCGTCATCCTGCGGATTTTCTAGATTATGGCAGATAAAGCAATCGCTGCTCTCACTCAGGCCCTGTACGTATTTAATGCGCCACGGCGCCCATAAATTTTTACGTTCCAATTTACAGCTACCTCCATAGAAAAAAAAGTGCCTAAAGTTTGGAGTGACTAAAGTGCCTAAAGTTTCACAAAACTCCAGACTCCTCACTTTATGCACTTTAGTTCGCTTTAGTTCACTTTAGCTCACTTTAGGCACTTTAGCTCACTTTAGTTCCATCGTCAGGTTTTGTTTGATTGTTATCCTCGGTTTTACGTCGATGCCCATTGGTATAAAGGCCTGTAACTGCATCTGGTACTGCTGATTATATTGTTCTATTCGCCCGGCCTCGATGTTAAACAGTTCTTCACCTTGGCCTTCTAAACTCAGAAGCTTATAGCCGCTGAGAAAGCCGAATGTCCCCTTCATTTGGAAACTGCCGGAATAAGGTATTGGCCAACTCCGGGGAACTGTCTCAGCTATCTGATAAGAGCTGCTTATCACAGCTAATCGTCCCTTTTCGCTCTGCCGGATTTCATCAAGCTTATAGGTAACCTCTCTTGCCTTTCTCATAACCATTGGGGAAGGCACGGACAGTTTTGATTTCCAGCTTTGTCCCACAGCCACCCCTTTGGACGGGTTTGTTAGACTGGAAACCGAATCCCACAGAAACCACTGGGTGGCAATAACATCGCATATCATATCAGGCTCTTTAATTCTGTTTCCGTTGGCGTCTGTAAAAAACGCTTTGTTGCCGATTTCTTTGAGCAGCTCATCCAATTGCGAATAGTCTTCTATTTTACCGGTAGGCCCAACGGTGAACGTAAAAGTCTTGCCGGCCAGATGCTCCACTGCGTCTTTCCATGGCCCTTTGCTTCGTGCCACCTTAACTGATTTGCACGTCGCCTCAATAGTTGTAAGCCCATACGGGTCTATTTTGATTGGTGTATATGCTACAACCATTTCCATTGACTCGGTGGATTTATCGGGAGTGCTCTTATTCGATTTGGTTCTCTTCCCTGTCGGGTCCCAGTCAATAGTTATCTCTCTTCTGGATACAAACTTGTATTCCAGCCTCCGGCCATCCTGCCAATCTACGGTCAAGAGTTCTTTGTTTTTATTTAACGGCTCTTTTACCCAGGCGCCAGGCTCGCATCCTCCGGAGATACTCATAATGACAATCGTTAGAATTGTCAGTGTGGTTTTCAATTTAAATCCTTTTTCAATAGTTCTATAGAGTATGCCTAACCTCAATTTTGCATAACTCTAATAGCTCTAATCAATTCTTTCGATACGGTAAAGACGAGTCGCACTCATTCGCAGCATATCAGGTTCTTTCTCTTTTTCTGGGGCCATCGGGTCAACGGCAATCCAATCGGACCTGAACTCTTCAAAGTATTTTTCGACTTTGCCTGCCGTCAGATCCAGCCTTAGCTCACCGGTATATGTTTCGGTAGTATCGAACAGTTTCGAAAAGAAACCTGTTACTTGTTCTTTGTGCAGCTCCTTCGCCTTTTCCGAGGAGGGAACAACACTCATCTTGATGATGGCAATTCGACGACCATTAATGTTGTTGATTTCTTTTAGTTCATAAATTCTTTCGTATGATTTTGAGCCCATCGGGCCAAAAGAAAAGGTCTTTATATCGCTCCAGCTCTCGCCCGGGCGTAATTGGTTCTTCTCGACAGCCGACAGTGCAGGAATGCTGTGCTGCTCCTTGATTACTTCAGTGGAAAGTAATCGTGCAGCCCTTTGATTGGAAGAGACGCCCCCGACGGCGGTACGGGCACCGCTTACGTCGATAACCTTTGAAACCTGTCCGGAAGCGGTGATTTCTATCGTATAACTTTGCCCGATTAACTTACCCAAAGGGTTATTTAGGTCTTTTTCTCGCGAGCTGTCGAAATCCAGAATGATATTGTCTTTAACCTTAGCTAAATATTTCAGTCCTTTGATTGTAATCTTTGCAACGGCGTTGCCTTCATCGTCAACGCTTTGTATTTGCTGGGTGAAGGTCATTTCGATTCTGTTGCCGGTATGACCGCCAACAAAGCTCTTGGGTTTGTTTATCAAGGGACCCTCCCATATAACGCCCCTTTCCCGTTCTGTTGTTACCTTATAAGTTGTTAAATCCTCTGGCGTGAATTTCAATGCCAGCTTTACCGTTGGCTTTTGTTCTTCCGGTTCAACCTTGGGTTTGGTAGTTTCCTCGGCAAGTTCGGCACAGCCGACCGTCAGAAGCAGTGCACAAATTACAGCGCTCGCTGCGAAACCACAAATTTTAGCCTGGCTCATCCCTTATTTTCCTTGTAAGTCTTTAATTTTGTGGCAAATTCAAATCCTGATTATACATTTGCTCTTTTCAAAGACAACCGTTTTTTCTTTATTTGCTTTCAACCATCGGTTAGAATCCAGCTTTTGGTTTTTTTCGGATTACTTTGTCAACCGTTTTTTGGAGAAACCGGATTATGAAAAGTGATACAGTCAAAAAGGGTTTCCAGCGAGCCCCTCACCGTGCCTTGCTTCACGCCTGCGGCCTTAAAGACGCCGACATCGACAAGCCGTTCATCGGCATCGCCAACAGTTTCTGCGAGATAGTCCCCGGCCACATTCATCTCAACAAGGTGGCACAGGTGGTTAAGGACTCTGTTCGTAACGCCGGCGGTGCTGCTTTTGAATTTAATACAATAGCGGTCTGTGACGGCATTGCTATGGGCCATACGGGTATGAAATATTCCCTGCCCTCACGTGAAATCATCGCCGATTCCGTTGAGACTATGGCTCGGGCGCACTGTTTTGACGGCCTTGTCTGTATCCCCAACTGCGACAAAATCATACCCGGAATGTTAATGGCCGCTGTCAGACTTAACATCCCGACGATTTTCGTCTCCGGTGGGCCTATGGCCGCCGGAAAAACAAAGGATGGAAAAGCCATTGACATTATCAGCATATTTGAAGGCGTTGCAGAATTCAACGCCGGCAAAATTGACGAAGCTCAGCTAAAGGAGCTTGAACGCACCGCCTGCCCGGCCGAGGGAAGCTGCTCCGGAATGTTCACTGCCAACTCAATGAACTGTCTTTGCGAGGCGATAGGAATGGCACTGCCCGGCAATGGAACAATCCTGGCCGTTGACCCAAAACGCCAGCAGCTTTACAAAGCGGCGGGCAAACAGATTATCACGCTTATTGAAAAGGACATCAAACCGTTGGATATAATCAATACCAAATCGCTGGACAACGCACTTGTTCTGGATATGGCGATGGGCGGCTCGACAAATACCATACTGCACACATTAGCGGTGGCCAATGAAGCCGGCATCAAATACGACCTCGAACGCATAAACGAAATCTCAGCCAAATGTCCCAACATCTGCAAAGTCGCCCCGTCGAGCAAATATCACATGGAGGATGTTGACGCCGCCGGCGGTATAAGCGCTATACTAAAAGAAATAAGCAAAGTTCCGAATTTGCTAAACACAGATTGTCTTACGGTCACTACTAATACCCTTGGTGAAAATATAGCAGATGCCGGAATCAAAAATACCGGAGTTATCCATTCACTTGATAATGCGTACTCGAAGACCGGCGGCCTGGTTATTCTAACAGGCAATCTCGCACCCAACGGCAGCGTAGTCAAGGTCGCCGGCGTTACCCCTGCAATGCTAACTCACACCGGCCCTGCCGTTATTTTCGAGAGTCAGGAAGACGCCTGCGATGGCATCCTGGCCGGCAAGGTCAAAGAAGGTGATGTCGTGGTAATCCGTTGCGAAGGCCCTAAGGGCGGACCTGGTATGCAGGAAATGTTAAGCCCCACAAGTTATATTATGGGCGCCGGATTAGGCGAGTCCGTTGCCCTGATTACCGATGGCAGGTTCAGCGGCGGAACAAGAGGCGCCTGTATCGGCCACATCAGCCCCGAAGCAGCCGTAGGCGGCCCCATCGGATTATTAAAAGATGGTGACATAATAGAAATCGACATCCCCAAAAACAAAATAGGCGTAAAGCTGTCCGATGATGAGCTTGCCGAACGCAAAAAGACCTGGATCCCGCCTGCCCCGCGGATAACCAAAGGTTGCCTGGCAAAATACGCCTCAATGGCCACCAGCGCCGACACCGGCGCCGTCCTGAAATGGTGAGATTAACAAAGAGGTAGGGTGGGGCTGGCCCCACCACTAATTTATCTACCTCTGGAATTTTTTGTCGTGTTTGCATATAATACTGGAAGGTTGGTATCTTGGAACGAATATATTACATTCGGATATAAGTCTGGAGTAAAGAGAATGCACGAACGAATTTCGATAGACCCGAATATCTGTCATGGACAAGCCTGCATTAAAGGTACGCGCATACCTGTTCATCAGATTATCCACATGCTGGCTAATGGGGACACAACCGAAGAGCTTCTGAAAGAATATCCCTCTCTTACACGTGATGACATTTTAGCCTGTCTGGATTACGCCGCCTCTCTGGCCGAGGAGCAGGTTACACCTATAAGCGGATAAAGAACGACAGATGGACATACTTGTAGATGAAAATATCCCCCTGATGAGCGTTAAGCAGCTACAGCAGATGGGCCACAATGTGCTTGATATCCGTGGTACGGCTGACGAAGGTATATCAGATGAGCTTCTTTGGAATAAGGCCTGCCAGGAAAAGCGATTGCTGATTACAACGGACAGGGGTTTCGCACATTACCGTAACATGAAGCATCATGGCCTCCTGATTGTGTCTTTGCGCAGACCCAATCGCCTCAAAATCGACGAACGTGTTATTGAGGCCATGAAACTGTTTTCTCCTGAGCAGTGGCAGGGCTTGTTGGTTGTAATGCGTGATAAGGCTATGAGTACCTGGCGCCGAGGTAAATAGAAGTAGGCTAAGAAAAACCATGGATAACGAAGGGCTGCCTGGCAAAATACGCCTCAATGGCCACCAGCGCCGACACCGGCGCCGTCCTGAAGTGGTGATATAAATGTGATTTCTGGTCTTTCAGTGTCAATCTGTGAAATCTGTGGTTAAGAAAACTCTGTGGTACGTTGCTGGTTTGCATTTTGAATGTATGCAGTGTGGGCGGTGCTGCTCCGGGCCGGGCGAAGGTTATATCTGGGTTACAAAGCCGGAAGCTCAAATAATCGCAGATTTTCTGAAAATATCTGTGGGGCAATTACGGCGTAATTTCTTAAAACGCGTGGGTCTGCGGACAACGATTATCGAACACCCCGGCACCAAAGATTGCATACTCTTGCAAGACAGCACAGGCCAAAAAAGATGTATGATTTATCCTGTTCGCCCGAGCCAGTGCAGGACCTGGCCTTTTTGGCCTGACAATTTAGCCGACCCCAATGCCTGGAACAAAGCCGCTCAAAAATGCCCCGGCATCAGCCACGGCAGACTCTATACCCACGACGAAATAGAAAAAATCAGAAGGAACAAAAAATGGTGGCAGGATGCGGAACGAACAACCGGCTCCTCGAAAAAGTAGCTGAAATCTACACCTGGCTGGACACCCAGATTCGCGATAACAATAAGCTGACCGGCCAGTGCAATGCTTGTGGTAAATGTTGTGATTTTGATAGCTCCGACCAGGGGCCTGCCCCTGCCTTTGAGCAGGGGTTCGATCACCGTTTATTTGTTACCTCGCCGGAATTGATGTATCTGACTACTGGGCAGCAAGCTGCGAATCTCGGCGCCGAAAACATCAAGTCAATGCCGACAAATCGATGCCCTTACAACATTGACGGCAAGTGCACGGTCTATGAATATCGTTTCGCGGGTTGTAGAATCTTTTATTGCAATGGCGATGCGGATTTTCAAAGCGGATTGAGCGAGTCAGTCCTGGAGAAACTTAAATCCCTCTGCACAGAATTCCAAATCCCCTATCGTTATACCGACCTGGCCGAGGCATTAAACAGTCTTGCTGACGCCCAATGATCTGGCGATACTGAGTCGATGGATTGTCATTCCCGTGAAAGCTGGAATCCAGAATACCAAGGTCTCTTTGCCGGCACAGAGCGCTAATATTTGTCAATCGGCAGTGGGATATCGTCCTGCGGGTCGCACAGATTGATGTATTTTGCATCGCCTGACAGTGTGCCGTTCTCCTTGTAATAACTGTAAAGCTTCGCCAGTTTCTGTTCATCGGTGGATTCCAGATGCTGTTGCCAAAAGCCCACCTCAGCTCCCCATATAATCTCGGTATCGTCCTTCGCGTATAAAACAATGTGTGGTCGCTTACTGTTTTTTCTGCCGTTGAAATTGCTTATATCTATTCTGTCGATTTCATAAAGCAGCGGCTTATCAGGTGTGTCAGACTTGTCCATTCGGTCGAGCCTGTCCAATATCGTTATAGCCGCCGCCAGGTCATCACCTTCCCGGACTTTGCCCAACGGCGGCGTTTTTCTCCTCGGCGATAGTCCTGTTATCTCTACTATCGGCAGACGCGGCATCTCTACAAAATCGAGCACTACCTGCTCTGCGTCCACGTAAAATCTGCTCATCCCCGACTTGATCAGCCCCACAGGTTTTCGCCACCGTCCTTCGATGCGCAGCACATCGTGCGTGGTCTGCACTGTTACCTCATCCAGCCATACAACCTCCCTCTCGATGTTCTGCTGCACAAGACTTAAATCGTTACCATCACCTCTGGCGGCAACATAAACTTTTTCTTTGAGCTGGCTATTCACCCAGGCAGGGACATCCACCAATTCCAGACGTATTGTCTGCTCCGAAACGACAGAAGTTTTTTTTACGTATCTTTCTAAGAAGGAAAAGCCGACCACTATCCCCACCAAGATGCAGGCTACTACGGACACAAAAATACAGGCCACTGCCAATATTTTTAAAATTCTTATCAAACTCGGACCGAGTCGGCTGGATTGTCTTTTCTTCTTTCTTCTCGTGCTACGTAGCGAGCTACGCTTAAATGATATTCTTTTCGTCTTGCTTTTTTTTCTTTTCCTTCTCGCTGCCATAATCTCGTTTCACGAAATTAGAAAGTGCCTAAAGTGAACTAAAGTGAGCTAAAGTTACAGCAAAGCTGTCATTCTGAGCGAAGCGAAGAATCTCATCATTCGCAGGCCAGATCCTTCGGCTTCGCCTCAGGATGACACGTAAGTGTCACTTTAGGCACTTTACACTTTGGTAGCGGCGAATATGCCGCCTCGACGATTTTCGAGCATAAATCGCTCATCGTAAATCCCGCCTTTGCCGCTGCCTTGGGCAAAAGTGAATGCGTTGTAAAGCCCGGAATTGTATTAAGCTCCAGAGCATAAGCAATTTCCTCATCGCTCAGCATAAAATCAACTCTTGCAAAGTGCCGGCAGCCAAGCACATAGAAACAATCCATCGCCGCCTGTTCGATTTGAGCCGTCAAAGCAGGGTCCCTAATCGTATCGAACAGATACTCCGTTTGCTCGTCGATATATTTTGCCTGGTAATCGTAAAAGCCGGTTTGACTTCTAATCTCAATAATTGGAAGCGCCCCATCTTCCAGGATACTGACTGTTATTTCTTTACCCTGGATGAATTTCTCAATCATACAATCGCCGAACTCATCTAAGGTTTCCTGAGCGGCGGCGATAGCTTCGTCTCGGTCGGCGATAATACTGACTCCAACGCTGCTCCCCTCCCTTATGGGCTTTACAACATATTCATCTGCAAGGTACTGCAATCGTTTCTCAAGTTGCTTGATATCAGTCTCGGCGTTAAACTCAATCGCCGCCGGTGTAGCCACATCTGCTTTGGCAAAGAGCTTTTTGCTCGCCATTTTATCAAACGCCAATTTGCTTGCCGTTGGCCCGCTACCCGCATAGACAAGGGACTTGTCCTGGAGTATTCGTTGGAGCTGGCCGTCTTCGCCGAATTTGCCGTGTAATACGGGGAAGAACACGTCAACGCTGCTATCTTCTAAGATATCAAGATTGTCCGGTCGAACGTCGGCTGTTACCACATCAAAGCCGCCCTCTCTTAAAGCCTCCGCAACACACGTCCCGCTTTGAATACTTATCTGGCGCTCGGACCCGATACCCCCCATAAGGACAGCCACTTTTAATCTGCTGCTCACTATTTCCAATCACCAATAACCACTTGTCACTTACCACTTACCACTTAACAATAACCATTTACCAGACCTCAATTTCAAGTTCCAGTTCGACATCGAACTGTTCTTTAACCCTCTGTTTTACGGCCTCTATTAGTCTCATAACGTCACGGCTTGTGCACCCTTTTTCGGCGATTACGAAATTTGCATGTTTCTCACTGACCACAGCTCCGCCGATTTGCAGCCCTTTTAGACCGGCCCTGTCAATCAAAGCGCCAGCCGAAACACCTCTTGGATTCTTGAATATACAGCCGGAATTCTTCGTATTCAGCGGCTGATTATTCTTTTTATAAATCCAGTTTTCTTGTACCGTCCGTATGATTTGCTCTGAGTCAGCCTTGTTAAGTTTCAACCGGGCGTTTAGAATGAACTTTGCCGTGATATTTGTTCGGCGGTAGTCGAATACCAGTTCCGGTTTACTCTTTTCAAAAACGTTGCCCTCGTTGTCCATCAGCGTAACGGTTTCTACAACTGCCCCAAAATCTCCAAAGTTGCCCCCTGCATTCATTTTCACAGCTCCGCCGATAGAACCCGGTATCCCTGTCAGGGCCTCGATGCCTGAAAGTCCCTTTTTCACACACGTTAAAACCAGCTTGCTCAATTCCACCCCCGCCCAGGCGGTAACCTCCTCACCCTCGAAGTCTATCTGTGCGAATTGCTCTGACTCAAACTTTATCACTGCCGCCCGCAAACCCTCGTCACTGATTAACAGGTTGGAGCCGAACCCCATCACGTAAATCCTGACATTGTTTTCGTTGCACTGCCGGACAACTTCTTTGAGCTGTTTGACGGTTTTCGGCCTGATAAAATAATCAGCCGGCCCCCCAAGCCCGTACCACGTCCGCTTGCCCAGCGGATAATCGGTCTTAACTATTTCTTCTAAGCTGCTGAATATATTCATCTGCTACCTTCCAAATATCGCCTGCACCCATAGTAACTACTACATCACCGGCTGTTACATTGCTTTCTAAGTAATCGCAAATGGCCCCGAAATTATCGATAAATAACGCCTCAGTCCCATTGGTTCGCATTCTTCCGACAAGTATCTGGGCGTTGACCTCTTTTTGGGCCGACTGAGAATCCCGGACGAAATAAATCTCCGGCACAATAGTTATATCGGCAAGCTTAAAGCTTTCGGCGAAATCATCAAGCAAAAATCTTGTTCTGCTGTACTGGTGCGGCTGAAAAACGCACCAGATTCGTCTCGGCCGATACCTTTGCCGTATCGCCGCAAGCGATGCCCTTATTTCCGTCGGGTGGTGAGCGTAGTCGTCAATAACTGTAATCTCGCCGAACTGCCCCTTTAACATCAGCCGACGCTCGATGCCGGTAAAGCCCGGCAGCAATTCAAGTATCTGCTCGTGCTCCAGCCCCGCACTAACCGCCATAGCCACAACCGCCAGTGCGTTTAGAATATTGTGCGTCCCTGGGAGCGAAATCCGAGTCGCTCCTAACAATTTGCAGTTATGATAAACGTCAAAGGCATAAAGTCCGTCATTTAGCGAGATATTCTTAGCGTAAAAATTACAATTTTCATCAAGCCCAAAAGTCTCACACCGCACCACTTTGTCATTCCCGCGAAAGCGGGAATCCATGATTATCTTCGCCACATTTGCATCTTTCCCGTTGGCAATCACCCCGCCATCCGGTTTCACACCAAGAGCGAATTCACCGAACGCCTCGACTATTTCATTCTCATTCTTATAGTAATCCAGATGGTCCTGCTCGATATTCAATATGCAGGCGATTTTCGGCTTCAAGTTCAGAAAACTTCTATCGTATTCGCAGGCCTCCGCCACGAAATATTTACTGTCTGCCACGCCTGAAGAGCTGCCCAGTTGACTAATTCTGGCCCCGATGATAAAGTTTGGTTCGAGGCCGGCTTGTTTGAGCACATAGATAAGCCATCCGCTTGTTGTGCTTTTGCCGTGGGTCCCGCTTACCGCGATTCCCTCATAGCAGTCCATTAACTCCCCTAACATTTGAGCATATTTATAGATTTTGTATCCTCGCTCCCGTGCCAGTTTCAGTTCCGGATTATCTTCTTTTATCGCCGCCGAGATAATGACCGCATTCGTTCCCAGACCGAGGTTCCTGGCCCGGTGACCGATTTTTATATCAGCCCCCATTTGGCGAAGTCCGTCGATAACATCGCTTGGGGTTTGGTCAGACCCGGCCACAATCGCCTTATTTTTAATCAGAAGCTGCGCCAGACCGCTCATCCCGATACCACCTGCCCCGATGAAATGAAATCTCATCCCCGCCACGTTTATCCGCCGCGGCGGATTTAGCTCGCCCGCCGGCGGCCAGGGTTTGTTGTGGACGGCCGCTGATTCACTATGGATACCCGCAGGTGCAGGGCTGGAATCCAGGTTATAAGCTTGTGCGTTCGGCTGGTTCATAGCATCCTTTCTGTGGCACCCCGCATCTGCGGGGCAATAGATGCCTGCAGATGTAGGTTTCCTTAACAAAAGTACAGATAGTCTAACACAGAAAACAGACACAGAAAAGAAAAAAGCTGGAATCCGCGTAAGGTGGACAGCGAACACCATAAAAACATTTTAGGGTTTACCCGCCGCGGCGGGTTTACCTCTTTAGCCGTCGCCGATAAGCTTGCCCTGAATTAGCCGTAGCCCTGAGCATAGCCGAAGGGGCGACGTTCCATACTCGTCATTGCGAGCACCTCACCTGATTCTCAGGAAGTATGCAAAAGAAGATGGACCAATCCAGATTCATCGGGACGAAGGGGCCGTAGGCAACTGTGGCAATCTCGACTCAGTATCGCAGCTCCGCTCATGCCGGAATCAATTGAAAAGTCTTCTCTCTCCCCATCTCACTATTTACCATTTACCATTCACCAATTACCAACAAAAAAGGGGGCCTATACCGATTGATTCGGTATAGGCCCCGAACTAATGTGAATCCTGATGTCGTTCCCGCGAAAGCGAGAATACAATTAGCCTTGTATCAAGGCTGATTATCATTAAGGCCACAGTTGCTCACTAAGCTACTGATCCGCCAAAACAGTATAGTCCTTAAAATCAAACCTTCTTACGGCCCATCAGCCGCCTGAGGAATAACGTCCGGCAACGTCGTTTGGTCAATGCCGAGGTTACTGGTAATTAAGAAACCGTCAAGCAACACACCATCTTCACGCTTAGCGATTTCTATCGTGTGCGCTCCAGCCGGCAGCGTCCAATTTACAACTGCATTGCTGTGATCATTGCTGTGAACCTCGTCCCAGGCCCATCCGTCCGGTGCATCTATCCCGTTAAACCTTACCCAGCCGGTGCCGGGCTGATCAGGGTCTTCATGGGTCTGACTCGTGGCACCCGGGATCCTGACCCAGAATGAATCGCTGCCGAACTCCTGGGCGCGAAGCAGGATTTTGTAAACTCCACCGGCAGCATCAAAATTGTAAACGGCTAACCATTCAGCTCCGGGCGCAGTGTTATTGTCGTTGCCGTCGCCGTCCTCTGAGCCGATGTGCCGTCCGCCCGATGAGGCCGGATCATCATAAATCCGCCAGCTCGCTCCCATGACGTCGGCGGATTCTGCTTCAAACCATATTTCCTCTCGATACGGATACAGCCTGATATCGTCAAAGTAAACTAAACCTGTACCGCCAGGCTGTGGATTAGCCTTGTCGCCGAAGCCAATAGAAATCGAGTCGACATTGGTCAGGACCACGCCCTGATTACTGAACTCCGTCAGGTTGATAGACCACTCCGTCCAGGTGTTTACTTGCGTTGCACCGGGGTCATCGTGGTAGACGACCGCAGGTGTGCCGCCACTGCTGGCTACAGCCACGTACATCGGGGCTGGATCGTTAGTAAGCATATCAACGCCGATGGCCTGCTGCGTAAACGGGCCGCTAACGGTGGTCTGGACGTCGGAGAATACGGCCACGGTCGTTATGCCGGAGCTATGCGACGTCAGCGCCAGGCCTATATACACCGGGTCCGTCATCGCAACCGTAGCCGACTCACCTTCCTGCTGCCACTGGCCGTCCAGGAAGACATAGCTGGTGAACGTGTTACCTTGACGCACCAGCCTGATAGCAGAAGGCGGCGATATGCCCACCAGTGTACGCGATGAACTGGAGCTGCCACCTGCCATAGTACGCCACTGGAAAGTTGCGCCATCGCCCGAGCCAGTAGTGAGAGCTACGAACGCATTCTTTGAGTCAGCATCCAGCGTATCACGGATCATCACGCCAACCTTGGTCCAGTCGCCGGAGCCGGTGACCCAAAGGACGCTCTCGACCGTTGCTGTGATCTCGCCATCGCCGGACAGTTGTTTCCAGGCGTAGCGGAACTCGTCAGCCTCATTCCAGATATCGACACCGGCGGCGGTCATCGTGTAGGTGCCGGCCGGCCCCTCTACGAAGCCTGCCGGATTGCCTCTGAACCGCAGCGACAATGCTTCAATACCTTTTATAGTCCAATCCTGCTGTGAACTCAACGTCAAGGTCGCCTCTGAATAATTTGCCGGGCCGGAGTTGTCGTAGAAATACGGCATCGACTGCTGGCCGCCGTGAACAATTGTAGTCTCAACATAATGCTCATCAGCGCCCCAATCCGGATCAGGATAACCTACCGTGGCGCCGTTTGTCGGGACGCCGTATCCGTCTATCCACGTGGCCCATATCTCGTCGGGCGGATAGTCGTTGTAGTCCTCGAAATCGTCCACGACAAAATATTTCTGTGTCGTAAAGTTCCAGATGTCGCTTTGCCACGTTGTTGGGGTCTCAGCCTCATTGACCTCATTAATCTTCCAGTAGTAAGTCGTGCCTAAATCGAGGGACAAGGGACCATAGCTGGTCTCGGTCACAGTAGCAACAGGGGCATTACCGTCAGCCACAGCTTGCCAGTCGGAGCTGAAGTACACATCGTGCTTATCCGCCTCTCTTCCCGCTCTGAAGCCAAGGGTCACATCAACCGGCTCATCTATTGTACCAATAGAGACATCTGTTGTACCCGAATCCGGGTTGGGCTCTCTTGCAAGGACGGGTATGCTGAAGAATCGCACCTCGCTCAGACCATATCGGGGCATGATACCTCCCCAGTTGCTGTTAGCTGTTAGCCTGACGTACTTTGCCGGCGCGCCGCCAAAATCAACCGTGGTATTGTGTTCATAACCGTCTGCGCCAGGCGCCCGGGCAAATTCATGAGTAGTCCCCAATGTCGTATAATCGGTGCCATTGACAGAATACTCAATGGAAACATCTTTGTACCCGAGACCGAGTATCGACTCCATCGTTTGATTAGAGTTCCATACCCACATCTGGTGCAGTTTGTGAACCTTGTCGAACTCATATTCGATCCAGGCCCCGTTCGGGTCATCGCTGCTAAGCCACATATCCGTCGCTTCCGTCGAGTGCAGGTCGTCAGCATCCAGTCCCGAGCCGTTGATGGTATTTTCAGGGCCCATACCTTCCTGGCCCGTGCTGGAAGCTGTGGCCGTTATGTTCTCGATGGCATAAGCAATTGGCTCAGTCGTAAAACTCCAGACATCGCCTTCGAATACCGTGAAGTCTGGTGGCCCATTGACCTCATCGACCCGCCAGTAGTAAGTCGTGCTAAAATCAAGGCGTTGGGGCAGAGCATAGCTGGTGGCACTCTGAGCGACACCGCCGGTGCCGTCGTTGACGTCGTTGAAGCTCTCGCCAAAATAGACTTTATGCCCGTCTGTTGGCGCTGCAAATTCTCCCTGCGTCCAGCTAAGTACCACATCTCGCGGCACATCTGTCGCACCGTCGGCAGGATTTGGGTCGGACGCGGTTAAAAGGGCACCGCGAGAGCTTTCGGGGGGGCCGGGCTCTAACCCTGTAAGCGAAAAATCAGGGTTGGTGGTCAGGACTATCTTGTCGACAATAAGGTTGTCCTCACGCATCCAGATATTAAACGTATGGACACCGGTTGAAGTAACCTCGAAAGTCGGCGGGTCACTGGTGTCCATTCTGTCGCTGTTCCATTCGTAATCGCCGTTCCAGCCGGTCAAAGCGACAAGAGTGGGTATTGCCTCGCCGTCCAGACCGGCATGGCAGGAGTCACTGCTGCCATCTGGACCATAGGCCAGGATCCACACATAATGGGTCCCGGTCTTGACAAAGTTGATCTCATAGTCCAGCCGTGCACTTTCCTCGACATAGGTGGTGGTGTTTGTGCTCTCATTGAGGACCTCCATACCGGCGACGCCGGTAAAGCCACCTTTTGGCCCAAATTCCTCCCATCCAGTGCCATTCTGGCCCGGAGCCTTGTTGTCATAGTGCTCAGCTTCCACCGACACAATCCCGTCCGGACCAGAACTCTGGTTGAGCGGCTGCGCACTTGCCACGCCTACAGAGAACCACAGCACTAAAACAATAGACATTAGATAAATCAGTTTCTTAGACATAAAAAGTCCTCCTTCAAAAAAGGTTAATATAACCAGGTTTTGGCCACACACTAAAACACCCATCGTTTTCAACAAACACCGAAAAGCTTCGGCACTGCAAAATCGCTATGTCATTCCCGCCCCGCATTGTGGTGCGGGGCGGGAATCCAATTAGCCTCGTATCAACGTTGTTACGGCTGCGGCCAGAGCTGCTCATCAAGCTGTGAATCCGTTACTTCGGCATAGACCACACCGTATTCATCCATGTCAAAACGGCTTGTCAAACGGCAAAGTCACACCAGCAAGCCAGGCGATCTCAGCATCCGACAAAACGTGGTTGAAGATCTGGGCATCATCCACTTTGCCGGGGAAGGAACTGGTCTGCGTGATACGGCTGCCAACATGAACGCGGTCAGCCGACGTAGAGAGGTCCTGTACGTTGGATTTGCCGGTGTCAGTGTCCATCAGGATACCGTCGCCGTAGTACTCTATGGTCGTCCCATCATACGTCATGGCATAATGGTGCCAGTCCAAAGCTACCTCGTCAGAGAAGATGGTCTCTTCCCAGCCCCAAACGTGGGCGCCGACACCGCCAGGCCCGCCTAAGCTTCCGATA
>JADFJC010000022.1 GCA_022566315.1 Planctomycetota bacterium | reverse complement strand
TTCAACATAGGTTCCAACTGTTTAATTTGTTTGGCGTCCATATCATATATCCTTTCAGAATAAGAGGTTCTGAAAGAAGTTATCGACTGGCCGCCTGAAAATCTTGAGCTAAAATGGCGTTGTAGTACTAAGCAATGGGGCAGGCTTAACTGTTTCTTGATATTCATCCGCCTAAGGTGGATTTATCCGCCTCATGTGGATTTATCCGCCTGAGGCGGATTAAAGCTCTGTCTTCGGACGGGGCTTTTTTTTAACCACAGATTGCCTGGCGCGGGGAAGCAGACATCCGGAAACGACACCGGAGCTTTCACAGATTGCAAGGGAGATTCAAAAGGACTTGACTTTTCAGGATTTTAGAGATGACAAACAAGGCGATTCGTGTATCGCAATACTCGATGCTCCTGATTTGTAGTTCGTGGGTAATAGTTGTAAGGACTTGTAAATAAATTATCTTCCATTCTTGACTGTCGTCAGACAAGTTTTGGCTGGCTGCGTCCCTGCCTGCCGGCAGGCAAGTTCGGCTGGCGGCCTCAGCAAAACTCGGACTACCAACCAGTAGGCCTGCGTTTTGCTTCCTTGCCTGCACCTGTGGTTACCTCGCCACAGGTGGCGCAGGTACAGGTGCCAGCCTTGTCCTCGCTGGAGCGAAAACGAAACTCGCCTGCCGGCGGTCAAGGCCTAATTTCTTTACCAGTCCTTATTGGTCAGGTTGACCCCGTTAGAAGAAAGTTCCTTTCTAACGGTGTTGACACGAAACCCGAAAGCACTCTCCTTGCTGTTCTATAATAAAATCGACAGGTAAGAGGGAGCATCGGATTAAGAGCCTATCCGAATAACCCGCTCTATTTCGGCCGGCTGCAAAGCCCGATACCTGCGTTGTCGGCCAAAAACGTTCTCAACGTGGAGAAAACCACTTCTGGCGAGCATTTTTGGCCTGCCGCCTTGGCCTTCCCGGTATATCGGGACTCGGCCTCATAACGACCCGGTTATTCGGATAGGCTCTAAGTATACGATGCCTTGATTTTAATCACAAAACGCAGATTTTGCGTGAACGTATTCAATGGACGTTGCCATGATGCACATACTTGCGGTCCTTCTTTACACCCCAACATTCTATGCCACTTCTGCTGTCGGGAACCATAACTTCCTGTCCTTTTTACGGTCGTTCCCTAACGCAGTGATGATGAGGAAGGCCGATTACAAGCCGCAGAAGATTCAAAAAAACCGGTGTTATACCAATTCAACTTAATAAGTGCGCTTTATATAATGACGATTTATGATATAATGGCCATTTATCCCACCCTCACGGTCGGGACTCTTTTAGAGTAAGGCGCAAGAATTAACTTGAATTCGTATTATTAGTCGGTTAATTGTGGTATTCTTAAAAGGATTCTTGATGATGTATCTGTATAGCTTTGGGCTGTAAGCTCCAGTACTATGAATGAAAGAGATTATTGCAATGCACAAATCAAGCACCCGTCGTAACTTTCTAAAAACTATGGGATTAGCCGCCGCATCGCAGATAATGCCTACGATGTCATTTGCCCGCAGAGCCGCACTCGAGCGCCCGAATATTTTGATAATATACACCGACGAACACCGGATAGACTGCCTCGGCGCCTACGGAAACGCTGAGATTAAAACATCCCATATTGACGGACTCGCCGCAGACGGCGTTCGCTACGACAACAGCTTTTGTCCTTTCCCCGTGTGTACACCTTCGCGTTATTCGCTTCTTTGCGGCCAATACGTCCACGAGCACCGCGGATGGACAAATCGCAGCACACTGGCTCCGCACATTGACACATTTCCGAAGATTTTAAGGACGGCCGGCTACCGCACCAAGGCGGTCGGCAAGATGCACTTCACCCCCACCTATCTGGACGTGGGATTCAGTGAATTGCTCCTGGCAGAGCAGGATGGTCCCGGGCGGTGGGACGACGACTATCATCGCTATCTTATGCGTCACGGACTCGTGGACCACAATGATATTGAAGATCAGTTGGGTGAGTATCGTAAATATGCACCCAAGAAGTATTGGAACACCTGCGGCGCCCAAGTCTCCAATCTGCCGGAAGACCATGATTCAACAACATGGATTGCCGAGAAGGTAATGAAGACGCTCGAGTCATGGACTAATCAGGGCGGCCAACTCCTAATGGCTAGCTTCATAAGGCCTCACCATCCATTTAATCCACCATCACCATGGCACGAGATGTATGATCTGGAGAAACTCTCACTGCTGCCGGGTTGGACCGACAAATGCCTCGAACGCGATTTCAAGTACAGCCGTGGATATTTCCCCAACGATAAGTTGACTGAGCCCATACTCAAGCGAGTGATGGGGTACTACTACTCGACGATCTCGCAGATCGACCATCACGTCGGGCGTATGACCGAATTGCTCAGGCAGAAAGGACTCTACGACGAGACGCTAATTATATATACCTCTGACCACGGAGATTTCATGGGTTTCCACCATATGCTCCTCAAAGGTAACTACATGTATGATCCGGTGGTCAAGGTACCACTCATAGTCAAGTGGCCTGGGAATACACGCGCTGGCACAGTCTCCCAGCGCATGGTAAACAATATTGACCTTGCCCCGACTTTATGCCGGGCAGCCGGCTGCAAGCCCGGACCTCAGATGCACGGACACACTCTACAGGACCAAAATGGCGGCTACGATCTCATCTTCGCCGAAGCTGATGGGGGACGGCAGGTAATGGCCCGGTCAAAGAACCGTAAACTAATCCTTGCTGCCCCAGGTAACGAGAATCTCTTTTTTGATCTGGACCGAGATCCACTAGAGATGGACAATCTCTACGAATCGCCACAATACCGTGATGAAATCAAATCTGTGGAGGCTTCACTTTCAGCGTGGCGTCGTAAGAACGCAAACCCGCGACTATATCAGAATCACAATGCACCCAGGATACGTCAGCCAAATGTTCCTCCTCATGATCTCAGTCATCGCGAGGACATCATTCGCTATTACCGGGAAAAAATGCTCGCTCTGCAAGGACGCATGTGATACCTCTTTGGAAACCTACCCATTATCCAGATGCCTCCAATAAAGTATTACAGAGCTATGAGTACCGAACATTAGCTGATATGTCGTAACGAGGATGCCTCAAAAAGAATTGTGGCAGCAGGGATTTTATTATTTGACTTTGAGCTCTTCATATGTGGCCACTGCGCCACGTAAACTCCAGGGCAAGAAATGGTTTAAAATATCTTTCTGTATACATGGCAATAGGGTAGCTTTTTGGTTTTGTCGTAATAATCCTGGTGATATTTCTCTGCGGGCCAGAACTTCTCGGCCGGCGCTATCTGAGTCTTTACATCGTAACCCTTTTGATTAAGCATCCGGATTAGCTGTGTGGCGAGGCGTTTCTGCTCAGCGTCAGAAAAGAAAATCGCAGAGCGATATTGCGTACCAATATCGGGCCCCTGGCGATTGAGCTGTGTAAAATCATGTGTCTCAAAAAACAGCTTGGCTAATTGCTCATAACTGATTATCGCCGGGTCATACACGACCTTAACGGCCTCTGCGTGGCCTGTCTTGTCGGTACAAACCTGCTTATATGTGGGATTGTCCAGGTGGCCGCCCGTGTATCCAACAGTTGTAGAGATTACGCCGGGGACCTTGTTGAAATAATACTCTGTTCCCCAGAAACAGCCGGAGGCGAATATAGCTTTGGCGGTCTGTTGCTGCTTTTTGGCCGGTATAAAGTCCATCGAGGCAGAGTTCACACAATGGCGTGTGTTCTTAGGCGTCAATTTCTCGCCCAGAAAGACATGTCCGAGATGGCCCCCGCATTGATTGCAGATAATCTCTGTCCGGGCGCCATCCGCATCTCGTTGCCATTTAACAGCACCTTCGATCTGCTCATCAAAGCTTGGCCAGCCACAGCCGGACTTAAATTTCGAAGACGATTCAAAAAGCTCCGCTCCACATCGCATACAGGTATAGATTCCCTTTTCATAATGGTCATTATATTTACCACTAAAAGGACGTTCCGTACCCTTGTGAATAATAATCCGCTCTTGCTCGGGAGTGAGTTTCTTATACATTTTCCGCTCCTTGTAAAATCCAATCTCGTCCAGGAAAATCTCTACGGTCCTTTGCTGTAGTCCTGGGATGGCGATAATCCTGAAGAGTTCCCGAGTATTCATGGACCTGCTGTTCGGTAATAACCGGAATATACGCAACGGCAACCGGAATTCCTGCCATTGGCTTTTCAGCTCGAAAGGTGCCTGATAAAGCTGCGCTCCGGCTTGTTTGCTCTCTATCCACAAGCCGAGGGTGCATGGCCCACCGGTGCCTTTCGCCCTCAAGTAAATACCATCATGCCCTGTGATATTCAGGTTACGGGGATTATCCGGTGCGGCTTTAGTGGCAATAAGAATCAAGTTTTTCTTCGAGGGTACAAGCTCCTTTATATTCAAGCAAGACCTGCCGTCGTTTTGCACAAACTGTTTTCTTCCAACTATACCGGAATCTTTCGTTTGGTCAGCTATCGAGGTCCAGATAAGGCTATGTTTATGACCTTTGGCCCTATTGAAATCATCGACGACCAATCTGCTCAAGGAATTGGCTGTCTGTGCCCGAGCAGTGAATAGCCATCCATCCAATACGCCAGATGCAACAAAGCAAAAAAACATCAGAAGCAATAACCAATTTCTGTGGGTACATTCCATTTCTGTCTTCATCGGTATATTCCTGATTTTGTGTCCTGATACATTTATTCTTTTATTATTTATTATACTCGAAATCAACCCTACTGTTCACAAATATCACTATATGGCAAGTGGAATCTGAGCTGATACGGGCCTTAATTGGAACGGGGAAATTTTTGTCGCTTGTATCTCGTGGTGGTAAAAACTTAGAATTGAGAATGAAGAATTAAGAAGGTAAAAGTGCAAAAGAGCACAAGGGCAGAAGACGCTGTTAGAAAAAAAGGTGGGGCAAGCCCTACCATCCGGCTAAATATAACGGCACACATTTACAGGTTTAATCGTGCATTCGCTGGAATCCGAGATGGTAACGTCTTTCAAATTGGCGGTGGGCATAGGGACGATGCCAGCGTTCATGCCTGACGGGCAGATGCCGCGGGCTTGTTACGATAACTTCGTGGCTCGCGTACCCACGGTAGTGTTCCCTGACAAAGGAGCAGCCGGAAAGTGAGATTGCCAGTATTGCAACTATGATGGTAACTATTAGCCGTTTCATTTTAACTCCTTTCATATTCGTTTTCACTGCAGAATGCGCATCTCTATTTTGACGCTGTCGGTAACTGTGTCTCTATAGATATAAGGCAGTAAAAGTGAAGGGAGTAACGAAATTTTCAGGTATGCCGCTTGTGTTGAAAAGCTGTTTACAGACACTTTTAGTGGATTAGAGAATTGGTGATTAGATTATCAGGAGAGATTCTTAGTCATCTCGGCAAGCCGGGTCAGGCATAAGCCTGACCATGTCTCCAAGGTATCCCGGACTTCCTGCAACTCGGCAGGTGTCATGAAGGCCATTTGGGTCATCATCTGTTCTCGCTTGCTGACCTTTGGGGCATTTAGAATCCAATGGTGGACTATTCCGAGATGTACACTTCCAACCTCGTTGGATTCGTCATTTAGGAGGGCAACAATGCTATCGGTGTGGCTGGTTTCTACGGACACTTCCTCGGCCACTTCGCGCTTAACGGCGGTAAGATAGGTTTCGTAGAAGTCGGTATCGAATAAGGGCATGTCATCAGCGGGGTTTATATGGCCTCCTATGCCAATGGACCTGTTACCGACAAGCCGAGCCTCACCGGCCCGCCTTCCCCTAACGTAGCTAAGGTACTTGTCCTGGTAACTCATGAGCACGTAAGGAATGAGCTGCTTGTAGGCGGGATTTTCTTCCACTTGCGAGCGAGGCATGAAACGTGGGACGCCCTGAACAAAGAACTCGCGGAGATAACGCTCCACGTCGAATGTGAGTCCTTGAAACATCCCTACCTGTTCAAGGACTTTTCGTTCGATAACCAGTACCTGTTCTTCCCGGGGCATGCGGTTACTCCTTTTATACGTGTAAAATCATATTAAGAGCGTCAAATATTTCTTGCGGAATATATATTATTTTGCCCGGGCTGTAAAGATAATCTAATGCCACGACGGATATTCTCATCGCCCATTAGTCGGCCGAAGCAGAACTTTAGACGAGAAGCTCTGGTATTATCAACCAATCGAGCTGCCATTGATTATCACCGGAGTAATCCAAGCATACGATACCGGCCTGCTTGAATGCCACTGTGTTGGATGATTCGCAGCCGGTTAAAAGCAGCGACGCCAGCTTGCTCAAAAAAGGCAGATGCCCTACAATTATAATATCCTGCCTGGCTGAGATTAGTTCGTTTTTTAAGGCCGTAACGTCATCATTCGGCCCAAGGCCATCGTGGATAATTTGCGTTTCGTTTATCTTGACAACCTCAGCCAAAAACTCGGATGTCTGGACAGCGCGTTTCTTGCCGCTGTGCCACAAATAATCAACGGACAAGTTCAAAGGTTTGATGAATGCAGCGACTTTTTGTATATCCCGGCGTCCTTCTTCAGTCAACGGCCGTTGTGGGTCGGCATCCTTCGAAGCCGCCTTTGCGTGCTGGACAAGGTATAATTTCATTCTTGTTCTCCCTTTGACAGAATTTATGTGGAATTATTATAGCATAATCCTTTAATCCAACAACTCTTTACGCGATGTCGGGCAACCGCCGGTACTGTTCTTTCGTCACCCCAACACAAATTCTGAAACCGTATCGTTGACAGTTCCATCATTAAAAGATAAGATTCCTTGTTCGTAAATATTTTGGAGTATTTGAAATGACTGATGTAACTTTGATTACCGGTGATGGGATTGGGCCGGAGATTGCAGAAGCTACGCGTAGATGCATCGACGCTACCGGTGCGGACATTAACTGGGACGTGGTCGAAGCAGGTGTGGAAGTAATGGAACGTCTCGGAACCCCCCTGCCGGACGAAACCATCGAATCGATTAAGAAAACCGGCGTTGCACTAAAGGCCCCTATTACTACGCCGGTCGGAAAAGGTTATAGAAGCATAAATGTTCATCTTCGCCAGACGCTTGATTTGTATGCCTGTCTGAGACCCTGCAAAAGCTATGAAGGCGTGCGCAGCCGATATAGTGACATCGACCTTGTAATTGTGCGAGAAAATACTGAAGACCTTTACGCCGGCATCGAATTTCAAAAGGGCAAAGACGACACGGCTGAAATTATCGACTGGCTAAATAAACACAGCAGCCGAAAGATTAGCAGCGATTCAGGCATAAGCATAAAACCCATCTCGGTCAAGGCTACAGAGCGCATAGTCGGTTTCGCATTCGATTACGCCCGTAAGATGGGACGTAAAAAGATAACAAGCGTTCATAAAGCTAATATTATGAAGTTCTCAGACGGACTGTGGCTTGAGGTGAGTCGTGAGGTTGCAAAGAAATATCCAGATATCGAATTTGAAGACCGTATCGTCGATAATATGTGTATGCAGTTGATTCAAAAGCCCGAGCTTTACGATGTCCTTGTGCTGCCGAACCTGTACGGCGACATAATAAGCGATTTGTGTGCCGGCCTGGTTGGCGGACTTGGCATGGCGCCCGGCGGCAACATCGGTGAAAAGATAGCTATCTTCGAGGCGACCCACGGCAGCGCACCGAAATACAAAGGCCAGAACAAAGTCAATCCAACAGCGCTGATACTCAGCGGCGTATTGATGTTAAGACATATAGGCAAAAAGGCCGAGGCTGACAAACTCGAAAACGCAGTGGCAGCAGTGATAGCGGAGGGTAAAAGCGTAACGTACGATATGAAGCCAGACCGCGATGACCCAACTGCTGTCGGCACAAGCCAAATGGCTGATGCTATCATCGAAAAAATGGGTAGTTCGTAGTTATGAGCGGTTCCAAGCCATCCCCAAGCTCGTCCCGGTTTTTCGGGACTCGCTTGAGGCTGCCACCCATTAAATTATAGGCTATAGACTACAAGCTCATAGTTCATACTATGAATCAGGATAATTTCCGCAAATTGATTTCGGGTCAAAAGGCAGGCCTTGGTGCGGCGCTATTGCGTTTGGTTTTAGGGTTCGCGGCGGGTGGTTACTCAATTGCTGTTCGGGGGCGCAATTTTCTATATTCGTCAGGATGGCTTAAAGCACATCGCGCGGATGCAGCGGTGATAAGCGTCGGCAATATTACGGTCGGCGGGACAGGTAAGACGCCGCTTGTAATCTGGCTGTGCAAAGAGATAATTTCAGATTCCAAATTTCAGATTTCAAATTCTCAGTGTGCAATTCTCACGCGAGGATACAAAACAAGAGCACAAGAGACCGAAGACTACAGGGATGAGCCGGCGATTCTTGCCGAGAGCTGTCCGGGGGTCAAAGTGATTGTCAATCCGGACCGCGTTGCAGGGGCGGCGGAAGCTGTCAGCAAGTTCGGGGCAAAAGTGCTGATTATGGACGATGGATTTCAACATCGCCGATTAGCAAGAGACATAGACATCGTAACAATTGATGCAACAAGACCATTCGGCTACGGTAAAATGCTTCCAGCGGGACTGCTCAGAGAACCTGTCGCTTCACTTAAACGAGCTGATGCTATTGTTATTACCAGGTGCGACCAAATCGCTGAGACTGAATTGAGCCAGATTGAAAGGAAATTGGAAACAATCAATCCGAATGTGATAATCGCAAGGTCGATACATGCTCCCACTTCCGTAAAATCAATGGACAATAAAGAAATTAGTCTTGAACATCTAAAGGACAAGAAAATATTTGCCTTTTGCGGGATAGGCAATCCGGACGCTTTTTTGAACACAATTAAAACGATAGGCTCTGAACTTGTCGGCTCAAAGGTCTATAACGACCATCATCACTACACAGACGATTGCTTAGCTGATATTTACGAACAAGCCAGAGGCCTTAAGGCGGATTTAATACTGACCACACAGAAAGACTGGACAAAGATTATTTCAGATTTTGAATCATCACTGCCTTTGGCATATATAGGCATTGAGATAAAATTCTTAGATGGGGAGGACAAATTAAGGGGCTTGATTGAAAAGACGTTAGCAGGTAAAATGCCCAAAAAGTAATTAACTAATGACTTATGCTTTATGTATGAAAACCTGCTAAAAACGGTAACGAACCTCGGCTCGCCGAAAGTTTTGGTCGTGGGCGATTTTATGCTCGATGTCTATATCTACGGCGATGCGTTGAGAATCAGTCCGGAGGCGCCTGTGCCGGTACTGAAAGTTACCAAGAAAGAATACCGCTGCGGTGGAGCAGGCTCCGTTGCCGCCGACCTTGCCGCTCTTGGGGCGAGACCCTATTGTATAGGTGTTATCGGAGACGACCGGAACAGCGAAATCCTCAAAAAAAAGCTGACGGAAACAGGGGCGGATATCACCGGCCTGATTACAGCAACCAACCACCCTACCATCAGCAAACAAAGACTCATAGGTCTGGCACAGCATCTTCATCAACAGCAACTAATCAGAATGGATTATGAATCCACAGAGCCGCTCTCGGATGAACTGAATGAAGCGGTTCTGCAGGCTTACAAAGACAAATTAGCACAGGCTGATATCGTTTGCCTGCAGGACTATGACAAGGGCCTGCTTAGCCCCTCGGTCTGTCAGCAAATGATACAATTGGCCGGGCAGGCGAACAAAAGGGTCATTGTTGACCCTTCACTGACAAGCGATTATTCAAAATACCTCGGTGCCACCGTCATTACGCCGAACCGCAAAGAGACTTCTGCAGCGGTAGGTTTTGAGATAACAAATGCAGAGACGGCAGCTAAAGCAGCGGAAGAGCTTGCAGGGAAATTGAAACTCCAGGCCGTGGTAATCACGCTCGACAAAGAAGGTGCGTATCTTAGAACAGAAGATACAAGCCAAATCATACCAACCAAGCCGCGCAGCGTTTATGATGTTACCGGAGCAGGTGATATGGTTTTGGCGACGCTTGCAATAACTTTAGCTGCCGGTTGTGATTATAAAACCGCCGTGCAGTTGTCCAACATAACCGGCGGGATTGAAGTGGAAAAATTCGGCACTGTAACGGTAACTATTGAAGAAGTAGCCAATGAGATTGTCCGTCAAGGTAAAAGCGGCAAGGTGCGCTCGATTGAGCTTCTGGTCGATGAACTTACCTGGCACAGCAGGGGGAAAAAGACTATAGTCTTTACGAACGGCTGTTTTGACGTGATACATAGAGGACATATCGAATTTCTGGAATTTTGTAAATCGCAGGGTGATGTGCTTGTCGTCGGACTAAACAGCGACAGCTCGGTAAAGACTATCAAGGGCCCTGCTCGACCAATAAATAATCAGCATGACAGGGCAGCCGTCTTAGCTGCATTGGAAATGGTTGATTATATCACGGTCTTCAATGAACCTGACCCACTTAACTTAATCAAAAGAGTAAAGCCGGACGTGTTAGTGAAGGGCGAGGACTGGGCACAGAAAGGCGTTGTCGGTCGTGAATTCGTTGAATCCTCCGGCGGCAAGGTCGTTCTTGCACCGTTAGTGGAAGGCAAAAGCTCAACCGAAACAATCGAAAAAATGAAATCATTAGAAACAAATTCCTGATGGATGAAAATATAAGAAAACAGATTACAGAGACTATCGAAAAACATAAAAAGATGCTTGCTGATTTTCAAGAAAGCGGCATCGAAACGGTCGCCGGTATTGCCGAGACTATAACGACAGCATTAGAGCAAAACGGCACAGTTTATCTCTGTGGCAATGGAGGCTCAGCAGCGGATGCCCAACATATCGCAGGCGAGCTGGTGGGCAGATTCAGCAGGGAGCGAAAGGCTTTAGCTGCGGTGGCACTATCGACCGATACTTCCATAATCACATCCATTGCTAATGATTATGCTTATGAGAATGTCTTTGCCCGGCAGGTAGAAGCTCTGGTCAGAGAAGGGGACATCTTGTGGGCTTTTTCGACCAGCGGCACTTCGGCAAATATCATTGCAGCCGTTCAGTCAGCGAAGAAAAAAGGTGCCCTTGTAATAGCCTTTACCGGCACAACTGATAGTAAGCTGGAACAAATTGCCGATATTTGTTTTTGCGCCGATGCCGAATCAACGGCACGCAGCCAGGAAATTCATCAGCTTGCCTATCATATAATCTGTGACCTTGTAGAACAAAGTTTTGCGAACAGTTAAGCTAAGAGTATCTAACAAAAAGACAGAATGCTAAAAAGAATAAAGAGGAAGAAATTGTTTAACAGATTTCTCGACTGCGCCTTCGGCTACGCTCGAAATGACGGTTGTGTTGCCTTCGGCTACGCTCGAAATGACGGTTGAAGCCAGTTGTTCATTTTGTTATACGTTCTAAGGATAAATTTTAATAGAGATGTCTGAGAAAGCTATATTTTTAGACCGTGATGACACGCTGATTGAAGACCCCGGCTATATCAATAGTCCCGAACAGGTAAAGCTGCTGGATGGCGTTGCTGAGGCACTTATCGAGCTTAAAGCGCTCGGGTATAAGCTGATTGTCGTTACCAACCAATCGGCTGTGGCACGGGGTATCGTTACCGAGAAAGTCCTTGGCGAAATCCATAAACGCTTAGAGCAATTGTTAGCTGAAAAAAAAGCATTTTTAGACCGGATTTATTACTGTCCCTATCATCCGGATGGAGTTATTGCAAAATACCGTAAAGAAAGTGACTGCAGAAAGCCGAATCCGGGAATGCTGCTGAGAGCAGCCGAGGAGATGGATATCGACCTTGGCCAATCCTGGTGCGTTGGGAATAGCATCAGCGACATGAAGGCCGGCTCACGGGCAGGCTGCAAAACTATTTTGATAGACCTGCCTTCACATAAACAACGACTCGAACCAGGCCAGTCCATGCCGGACTACAAAGCTGTGAATATTAAGGAGGTGGTCAATATCATAAAAAAACATCACCGTTCGTCCGCTGAGGTGGAAGTACAAACTCACTCGGTCACCACGGCTCAAACTGAACCGGTTCGGCAAGTTACTGAACAAATTCCCGAGACCGTTGAACCGGTTTCGCAAGCTGCCGAACAAATTCCCGAGGCAGTTGAACCGGCTTCGGAAACCCCCGAACAGACTCCGGAGGTCGCTGGACCGGTTTTGCATACCGAGGAACAACAACTTCAACCAGAGCCGGAAGAACCGCAAACGCATCCCAGAGAAGAGGACATTCCCGGTGATAGAACCGAACAGATGCTAAACAACATTCTCAAACACCTAAAAAGTATGCAGCGGAGCGATATGTTCGGTGAGTTTTCCATAATGAGACTGATGGCCGGCATGATACAAATTCTTGTTCTGTTTTGTTTATTGATAACCATATGGTTCCTGATGAGTCCAAACAGGCAGGACAATTCGGTCTTCATTGCACTTGGCTTTGCTATGGTCTTACAGGTTATGTCATTAACTTTCTACATAATGCACGGGCGAAAATAGCGATGTGCAAAGCAAACCCCGAATCACAGATTCCTCACCCCGAATCAAATACCACCGGCACGGTTTTATTTGGCGAAAAACGAAGCAGTGGAGGCGAGATTTTGGTCTGGCTTCCTTCCCCTATTGGTGATGCTGTTCTTTGCACGCCGGCCTTGCGGGCCATTCGCAAGCATTTCAAAAGCTGTAAAATTTCGTTTTTCGCTACCCCTGTGGTCCGCTGTGTCTTATCACCATACAGCTTTAACGACAAATGGCTGGAGCAAAGTAACGAAAATCCGTTTGCGCTCGCAAAAAAACTCAAAGAACATAAATTCACATACGCAATCCTTTTCAAGAATTCATTTGCCTCGGCATTAGCGATTTATTTAGCAGGGATACCATCGCGTATCGGCTATGCTCGCGAAGGGCGTGGTCTTTTGCTGACCGACAAGCTTTATCCGCCGAAACTACCGAGCGGCAAATTCAAGCCCATTTCCATGATTGACTACTACCTTGCAATTGCATCGTGGTTAGGCTGCGAGACGACCGGCAGAAACCTTGAACTGCTTATCGACCCACAAGAAGAACAGCAGCTCTGTGGCAAATTGCCGCAAGTGTTAAATCCGGATGGCCTGCTCGTCGTTATTGTACCGGGTGGGGCTTATGGGCCGAGCAAGTGCTGGGGCAGTGTCAGGTTCGCACAAACGGCCGATTGGCTGATTACCAACTACAACGCAACGGTTGTTATATCCGTTGGGCCTGAGACGCTTGAGAAACAAATTGCCAAAGAAATCTGCAATTCAAGCAAGCACAAACTTATCAACTTAGCTGAAATGCCCATAAGCCTCGGCGAATTAAAAGCACTTTTTTCCATTGCGGAACTGGTAATAAGCAACGATACGGGTCCACGGCATATAGCCATAGCCCTGGGTCGTAAAGTCATCACCCTTTTCGGGCCGAACAACCCAGCCTGGACAGATACCGGCTACGAAAATGAGATTCAAATAATCGGTAATGTCCATTGTGCTCCGTGCAGCAAGCCAAAATGTAAAAAGAGCGAACATATATGTATGGAAGCAATCACTGTGGAGATGGTTTGTGAGGCTGCAAAAGAGCTGCTCGAAAATAATCGCAGACAGGCAACAGTTCTGAGCCAACAGGAATTTATAGAAACTTCAAACCTGTCCTCGAGCGAAGCGAAGGAATCATTTTTCATAGATCGGGAATATCAAACGGCGTTAAACGAATCAGGCTTAACTTCCATCGAAGAGATCTTTTCTTTTGACGCAGCCAAAAAACTAACCAAAAGTAATCTTGCCCGGTTCCGCACTCGCTTACAATTTGAAATAGATTCACCGCAGTTGCCATCATCAACAACAGTTTTTATGAAGCGCTATGACCGTCCGCCGGTCTTTGTCCAGCTTAGAAACTGGCTATCGCATCACAATCGAAGAAGCAATGCTCTTCGCGAGTTTGAGGCGGCAAAAAAACTTACAGCAGCAGGCATAAATACCCCAAAAGTTATCTCTTACGGCGAGCAATGGAGCACCATGTTTGAGGAAAGAAGCTTTATAATCACGGAAAAAATCCCGGATGCCGAATCTTTAGAACGAAAATTACCTGACTGTTTTAATGGCCCAGCGACTACCGAAAATCTGAAACTGCGAAGAAATTTTATCGTTCAATCAGCAGCCTTTATAAGAAAATTTCACGAGACAACTTATCGCCATCGAGACCTCTACTTTTCACACATATTCTACAGTGATACCGGCGAATTTTATCTGATAGACCTGGCGCGCGTCTTTGGACCAATTATCCTGCGCCGGCGATTTCAGATAAAAGATATTGCACAAGTTTATTATTCAGCCCCGGGCAAGCATTTCTCAGAAACCGACCGGATGCGGTTTTACATGGCCTATGCCGGTCAAAGCAAGCTGACAAAAAAGGACAAAATATTTATTCGTAAAGTAATAAACAAAGCAGAGCGGATGGCACGGCACGATATAAGGCACGGCAGAGTCGTCCCCTTTGCAGGCTGAGAAGATTGGGTTTATAATTCTGCGATGAACAAAAAAGTCGCAATTATTATTGAACGGGCTAATACGGCGCTTGGGGGTGCGGAACGCTCGGTTTTTGAGCTGGCAACTGCGCTGTCCGCACTCGGTCTTGAAACGCACATACTTGCCGCAAAGGGACAGACAGAGACGAAAAATATTCACATCCTATGCGGAGACAGACCGGGCAGGCGCGTTTGTTACTTTACGTTTGCAAAGGCATTAAGGAAGCATTTATCAGAAAATCAGTATAGTCTGATTCACAGCGTTTTACCCTTCGATTTTGCCGATGTCTATCAGCCGCGGGGCGGGACGTATGCCGAGTCTATTTTTCGTAACGCCGTCAGTTACCAAAACAAGCTGCTCGAACGTTATAAGAAACTCACAGCTTTTACTAATTTTCGCCGGTCCATACTTCTGCGGGCTGAGCGCAAGCTCTCTCAAAAACAGACTGGGCCGGTAATCGCCGCACTTTCGCAGTATGTTGCCGAGCAGTTCAAACAACACTATGACACCGACACCCGGCGGATAGTGGTCATACCCAACGGCGTCAAAACGGACAAACAAATCAACATAGACCCAGCCGACAGACTCCGCACACAAATATTAGCTGAACTTGGTCTCAAAGAAGCAGACAACCCGGTCCTTTTCTTATTCGCAGCAAATAATTTCAGATTAAAGGGATTAGCAGTTTTAATAAAAGCAATGGCGGCAGCGGCGCGCTGCGATACGGAACGCAAAGGTTATTTAATCGTTGCCGGTAACGGCAGAGCGCGCAAATATCGCCATATTGCAAAAAAGCTTAACCTTCATAAAAAGGTCATTTTCATAGATTACATCAGGCACATTCAAAACGCTCTGTCAGTAACAGATGTCGCTATCCTGCCTACTTTCTATGACCCATCGAGCAGATATATCCTCGAAGCATTAGCAGCGGGCAAGCCGGTAATAACCACGAGATACAACGGCGCAACCGATTTATTCGTTGACAACCGACACGGTAAAGTAATCGATGCGCCCGAAGATATATCAGCATTGGCCGAAGCTATTGTCTATTTTACAGATACAAACAATATCGAAAAAGCATCACAAGCGATCGCTGAAGACAACATAGAAGAAAAAATCTCCATCGGTCGAGCTGCCAAACAATTGGTAACTGTTTATGAATCCATATTGCAAAGGAAAGGCCGAAAATAATGTACATAATTTTTGCACCCGCTGTCATAGGAGCGTATCTGCTCGGCTCGATACCGTTCGGACTGCTCATTGCCAAAGCCCACGGCAAGGACCTGCGCTCGATAGGTTCAGGCAATATCGGGGCAACCAACGTATCCCGCGCGCTCGGCAGGAAATGGGCATATCTTTGCTTTGTGCTCGATGTGCTTAAAGGTATGGTCCCAATGCTCGCAACATTGTCTCTTACCAGACCTTTATCCACTCAATCACAAACTGAAAAGGTTATCCTGCTCTGGTTATGGTTGGCCACAGGTTGCGCGGCTATATTAGGTCATATCTTCCCAATATATGTGAAATTCAGGGGCGGTAAAGGCGTTGCAACCAGTTTTGGCGTGGCACTGGGTCTTTGGCCTTATTATACAATCTGCGTCTCGTTTTCCGTTGCGATATGGGTGGTGCTTGTTTTGATATGGCGATATGTGTCCTTAGCATCGATTGGGGCTTCTGTTACTTTTCCACTCGTCCTGCTGCTGGCGATAATCCTGAGGCCGGGCTGGGATTTTGTAAATCTGTGGCCGTTGCTCATCGCGGCAACGGCAATACCACTGATGGTTATTATCCGACACAGCGAAAATATAAAAAGACTATTCGCAGGAACAGAAAGCAAAATCTTCCAAGCTAAAAACTCTTAAATCCCATAGTCAGAAATGGTATGCACAGCATACCCTATGATAATTTGCCATAAACACCATCTTATATAGTGGTCCGGATTTCGTGGTACCTTATAGGATTAGGCAAAGTCAATGAGTGTTTGGGGCTTCCCAGCCGGCCAGTTCGCCCTTTGGTTCGGCAAGGGCGCCGCCCTGAGGAACCTCCCTACCCAGCGCCCAGTAAATACCGTTCATAAGCAGACGGCGTACTGAATATTCCTCAAAATCCTTCGGATGACCTAACGTGGTAAAGAACACGCGGGCACCCTTGTAGGTCTTGGTCCATGCCACGGGCTGAGTCAGGGGGTATTTTTTCTGGTTTTTGGTCTGGCTTGAATTGACGGCCTTGCCCATCAACAACGGCTGACAATCGCCGACTAATGGAGTTACGTGGTACACCCACGAGCTGCATGGAAAGGACCCATATATCCCTTTTAGAACCGGGTGCTTTGCCATTGTGGGAATGATAGAAACCTCAGTAGTGGATTTGTGCCCGTGGTGGGTAATCCATTTTTGCCCAAACACATCTCGTCCGAATCTGTCGTTGTACTTTGCGTTTTTATGGCCGGGCGGATAGCGAAAAGCATGTGTACTGGTGCGCAGGCCGACGATGGGCTTGCCCGAATTGACGTAGTCGAGAACCAGCTCCAACTGCTCGTCGGGCAGTGCGCGAAAGCGCATGAAGAACACCGCCAGGTCCGCCGTTTTCAGTGCCTGAAGTCCCTCGATGTTTTTCTGATACTTCGGGTTGCGCTGGCCGGTGCTGGGGTCAACGGCATAGAGTACTGTGCATTTGAATTGCCTTTTGCGCCCAAGCAGTTGCGCCATGAACGGCATTGTAATCTCAGAGCGGTACTCGTCGTCGCCGGTAACGAAAACGATGTGAGGCGCTTTCGGTTTTGCAGCCTGTCCCACAGCCGAGGCCAGGCCGGCAGTAAGCCCGGCAGCCCCCAGAACCCTGATAAATCCTCTTCGCGACAAATCACTACTCATTTTCTTAAGCCTCCTTACTCAGCCATAAAGGCCGACTAAAAGTAAACTTGCAGGACTATAATTTTAAAAACA
Source organism: Planctomycetota bacterium (assembly GCA_022566315.1). Lineage (GTDB taxonomy): Bacteria > Planctomycetota > Phycisphaerae > Sedimentisphaerales > Anaerobacaceae > NIOZ-UU13. The sequence continues at coordinate 19,659 of JADFJC010000022.1, read as the reverse complement.
AAACGAACAAAATTATTAACGATAAAGTTTTTCCGTGAAAACCGTGTTCACACAAGTGAACTCACTTTTTTTCGAGCATCTCATCAGTCAGCATACGCACTTTATCATCTTCAAGCAGCTCACCGGTCGTCTTGTCCCATCTTCGGGTGCGATGGCTCAGGCGATGGTCTCCGTGACACTCGGTGCAGTATCCTTCTTCGGTGCTGTTTTCAGCAAAAACAGATTTGTGAACCGGGATATCAATCTTGTCCTTAGGGTGACAGTGCATACAGAACGAGTCTATCTTTGCCGCAGGATACATAATATCCGGTGGCGTGATGTTATCTTCGTCGGAGCAGTGGGCATCTGAGGAGCCATGGCACTGCTCGCAGCCGATATCGGCCATCGCATGCACGAAAGTCAGGGCCTCCTCCTCGTAATTTATGTGGCATACATAGCAGCGGCTGTTATCAGCTACCGGGCCGCTCGGTGCTGCAAGCTCTTCAGCATCTTCGAGCAGTAGTAGAGGTTCGGCCCTGATTTCTTCCCTGCAGGCCACTATCGCAAGAGCAACCGAGACCAATACAAGCATCAACAACCAATATCTCAAATATCTCACACGCGTTTCCTTTGCACTAAGAGCCTATCCTGATAACTCTCTGGCTTCGACCGGCTGCGTCGGTCGTGGCCTGCGTCAGGCTGCATCGACAATGTTGGACATTGCCTGTTTCGCCTTCCTTGTCCACAATCGACTCGCTCGGTCTCTGGCCGACGAGTGGTTATCAGGATAGGCTCCAAGTCTGGTTTGCAAACGATGTCCGGCAGAAAAATAGTCCGTCATTGGTTTGCGATCTTCTATACGTACTCCCAATTTTTCAGCCATTGATAGTTTGCCGGCAGCTTAGCCCACATTTCATCGACGGCCCGTTCCAGCTCGGCTCTCTCGTTCAAATCGAGCTCTCTGCGTTCCTTCACGGCCTTAGCCATATTGTCCACCTGGTGGGGGCTAATCAGTCCGGGGATTGGTGCGGTAATCGCATCGTTGCACAGGATATATCGGATAGCTAATCGTGCAAGGCGGTCATCCTCCTGGGCATGAGGGTCGCCTGGGGCACTGCTGCCCTTGAACAGTGAGTTGCTCGCAAAAGGTTTGATGCCAAAGACGCCTATGTCGTGCTTCTTGGCCGCATCGAACAAACTATCTTCTGGCGCAACCTTACTTCTGGCAGTGTAAGGAAAGAGAACGACTTCAATCTGGGGGAAGTATTCTATCATCATCTTGTGCCATTGCCGGTCGTGCGAAGAGATGCCGATGAAGCGTGCCTTGCCCTGCTTTTTGGCTTTTTCGAGGGCCGCGACCAGTTCGCAGGATGTATTGAACGAGTGTTTTCCGCCGGGTTCGTTACAGGTAATACGCCACAAATCGGTGTAGTCCTGCTTGGCCTCGGCCAGCAGTGAGTCAAAGCTTTCCATCAGCTTTTTTGCGGTACGGTATTTCTCGTCTCGCACCTCCCTGCCGCAGTAAGACAGGGCCATATACATCTTATCGCGTCGTCCAGCTAATGCCTTGCTGTAGGCCAGTACCTCGGACCGGCAGCAGGCATCTATGTAATTGATGCCAACATCAATGCACCGGCTGACGACATCGCTGCGGTTCCTGGTGAAGTCCTGTTTCATCACATTGACACGCTTCCAGTGTCCGCCCAGGCACACAGCCGAGACCCACAGATTCGTCTTTCCCAGCCGACGATACTCCATATCCGGATTGTAGCTTGGTGTTTTCCTGATGGCCGCCTCAGTCTTCCTGCTGAAGGCGTATCCTTTAGGGGCCAATGCACCGACAACCATACCTCCGGCCACCAGAGAAGTATCGCGGATGAAGGTCCTTCGGGAGAATTTATTATCTTTCATAGGTTTTCTTCCTTTCAAATTAAGTTAGTTTTTGCATCACCATCATACTGCACAAGAATCCCCCGCGGTCCGGCCTGACGTACTCTAAAATAGTTTATTCCGATTAAAAAAGCTATGGCTTTTTTGCGCCGCACTTTAAGAGCGTTAACACATCAAGATTAGCACCTATGCTTTATACTACCGCTGCCGGGATAATGCAAAGCATTCTCAAAACGGAATTGCCGATATTCCTGAACTGGTGTTCCTTGTTCGGCGGCACAAAAATCACGTATTCGGCGCTAAACTCATGCTCCTGACCTTCGCAGACAAAGACGCCCTGGCCTTCGATTACAAAGACCTCATGTTCATGGGTGTGAGTATGCAAAGGTGTATATCCGCCGGGCTGCAATTCAAACATCCGCATTGCAAAATTTTCCGCCCCGTCCTCTTTGGAAATAAGACATCTTACTTCCACATCTTTTGCACCGTCAAGCTCTACTGAACATTTACTGATATTGCTGCTTTTTTCTACCTTCATTTTCTATCTCCACTTATCTGTCATAATGTCTTAACCAAGTTTCTTAGCGAGAATTTCGGAAACTACTTTCGGATTTGCCTGGCCTTTTGTTTTTTGCATAACCTGTCCCAAAAGAAATCCCCTGGCCTTCTTGCTTTTTTTGCCGCCGCTGGTTACATCCTCAAGGGCTTTGGGATTTTCCGTAAGCACCTGGTCAACTATCGCCTCTAATTCGCCTGCATCGCTTTTCTGAATCAGGCTAAGCTCTTCTGCTAAAACTTCCGGCTCTTTACCAGTCTCAACCATCGCTTCAAATATAGGTACCGAAGAACTGACGCTGATAGTATCGACTTCGATCATCCCTGCTAACTGTGCGAGGCTTTGAGGTCTGAGCCTCAAATCGCCTACACTGCATCCCTTTTCGTTTGCTATTTTCAAGCCGGTCTGCGTTAGTAGGTTACAAACCCGCTTCGGTTCCCCACCGGCCTCGACCGCTTCGTCGAAGAAGTCAGCCGTTGAGCGTTCAGCCGTCAGGACGCCTGCGTCATAATTACTCAATTTGTATTGCTCAACGTAACGCAATTGTCTTTTAATCGGCAGCTCACACAGACGCCCTCGAATCTCCTGGAGCCATTCTTCTGTCAATTCCACCGGCACAAGGTCCGGCTCGGGAAAATACCGGTAATCGTGCGCTTCTTCCTTTTCTCTTTGCAGGACGGTTACCTCTCTTTCATCGTCCCAGCCGTGCGTAGTTTTATTACCCATCTCCATCACACGGCCGGTCTCTAAAAACTCGTCAAGCTGTCTTTGCTCCTCGTAGTCAACACTCTTTTCAAGTGCCCGGAAGCTGTTCAGGTTTTTGATTTCGACGATGGGCGTTTTGTATTCGGTGCCGTCTTTTGTGATAATCAAATTGATGTTCGGCTCAAAACGCATGTGGCCTTTTTGCATATCACCCTCGGAGACGCCTAAGAACCTTACCATTCGCTGCAGTTCCACCGCCAATGTCCTTACCTCGGCGGCGCTGTTCATATCCGGCTCGGTAACAATCTCCAGCAACGGCGTGCCCGTCCTGTTCAAATCGATTTGCGAGAAATTGCCGGCTGTATGCAGATTCTTGCCTGCATCTTCTTCCAGATGTGCTCTTATTATCCTGATGCTTTTAGTCCGGCCGGATTCAAGCGGTATTTCAATAAAGCCATTCGTACTGAGCGGCAAATCATACTGGCTTATCTGATAGTTCTTCGGCAAGTCAGGATAGTAATAGCTCTTTCTGTCCCATTTTGTAAACATCGCTATCTCGCAGTTAAGTGCCAGTCCCACAAGAACAGCGTACTCAAAGGCCTGCTTATTCATCACCGGCAGAACGCCGGGCATACCAAGACACACCGGACAGACCCTGCTGTTGGGCTTCTGGCCAAACTCCACCGCACAAGCGCAGAACATCTTGCTCTTCGTGCACAATTGCACATGGATTTCCAAGCCGACTATTACTTTGTAATCAATGCCAACCATCTTATTAACCACGAATTAACACGAATAAACACGAACTTAGATTTTGTGTAGATTCCACTGCTCTGTTTCCCTTCTATATTCTTCCCAAAATCCTCTTAGCTTCTTTATGGTTTCTTCTGAGGCTATTGGTTCGTCAAGATATTCAAATAGGTCAAATTGGTCGAATTGGCCATATCGAGAAATATGTAAAACACTGCCGAATCCGCAAAACAATAAATTATTTCCTATAAAACTTGCCGTCTCACATATAATTTTATGAGCATTTAAAACCTTGCCTAAGGCCTCCGTGTTCTGACGAAGATATTCCATCGCTTTCTCGTAATCATACGGTAAGTTGTAAGCATCAAGAATATTTTTTCTGGTCAATAACGCACTATTCTTCTTTATATCTTTAATTAAACGACGCGATGAATAGACATCTGAACGTTTATCTTTCAACCTTCTTATTGACAGCAGTTGAGTTTTGAAAAAAGACTGATTTATAAAATAATGTATCATCTTGTTCTGTTTAATGTTGCCTTTATCATCTTTTGCGGCATATTTTCTTGATTCATTTATGCACTGAAAAAAGACAGAATCGAACATCATTTCATAGATTTGGTTGCGAATTGAGTGTTGATCTTCTCCCACAAGAATATTTTCCCACTCTTTGAATTTCTCTTTGAAGAGTTTGGCGGGTTGTGCCGTTGAAACAGAATATTTGTGTTTATTCGTGTTCATTCGTGGTTAATCACAAAACCAATCTTTGATACTCAAATCTTGGTTTTCTAAAATTCAGAATTAGTCCGAGTTTAAGCCCTGTAGCTCGGAGATAATTTAATACCTGGGCCTTATGAATATTTGCAATGACATCTACAGTTTTCAATTCAAGTATTAACTTATTATCAACCATAATATCAGCAAAATATTGTCCAACAACTTTATCCTGAAAATAAACATCTGTTGGAGCTTGCTGTCTGGCAGGTATATTCTCCCTGTCAAGCAGTATCATCAGAGCATTTTCATACACTTTTTCCAGGAAACCGCATCCAAGTTCATTATGTACTTCAAGTGCCAGCTCTATGATTTTGTAGGAAAGTTCTTTATAAATTATATTTTCATTCTCATTCATTCCGAGTCAAAACGAAACTAATTCGTGTCCATTCGTGTTTATTCGTGGTTAATCAAAAAAACAATAATAGATTGCAAGTTAATTCGTGTTTATTTGTGGTTAGTTGTATTTTGTATATCCGGTCTTGCTCGGTGCCACTCAGTTTGACTCTCGAACATTCTCGCTATTCGCAGTAACCTGTCCTCGGCGAAGGCAGGGGCAAGTATCTGTAAACCAATCGGCAGATTATTCTCGTCGAATCCGCAAGGGACGCTGATGCCCGGAATGCCGGCTAAATTGACGGCTATCGTATAAATATCCGAAAGATACATTGTCAGAGGGTCGTCAATCTTTTCGCCGATTTTGAAAGCAGTCGTAGGGGAAACAGGCATCATAATACAATCGCATTTCTCAAAGGCGCCGGTAAAATCAGTCCGTATCAAATTCCTTACCTTAAGCGCTTTCAAATAATATGCATCATAATAGCCGCTCGACAGCGCGTATGTCCCCAGCATTATTCGTCTTTTGACTTCCTGACCGAACGCCTCCGCCCGTGATTTGGAATAGACCTCGATATAATTTTCCGCCTTCTCACTTCGATGGCCGTAATGCACACCATCGTAGCGAGCTAAGTTACTCGATGCCTCAGCGGTAGCTATGACATAATAGGCGGCAATGGCATAATCTAAATGAGGCATATCAATTTCTATGATTTCGGCTCCAAGCTCTTTATATATATCTATCGCCTCATTCAGGGCCTTTTGCACCTGCTCATCGGCACCGGCTACGAATTCCGGCACAATTGCTATTTTGAGTTTCTTTAGCGGCTCATCAAGCTTTTCAAGATAATCACAAACAGGAGCAGCGGCCTCGTCAACGCTGGTGCTGTCGGCCGGGTCGTGGCCGGCTATGACATTCATCATCAACGCCGAATCAGCTACCGTGCGTGTTATTGGCCCGATTTGGTCCAGGCTCGAACCGTATGCCACAAGTCCGAATCGAGAAACTCGGCCGTACGTCGGCTTTAAGCCCACAACTCCACAAAAACTGGCGGGCTGGCGAATCGAGCCGCCCGTATCGGACCCCAGCGCCGCAAAACACAACCGCCCCACCACGGCAGCGGCTGAGCCGCCGCTGCTTCCGCCCGGCACACGAGAGGTATCCCACGGATTGACTGTCTGCTTCAGGCCGGAGTTCTCCGTGCTCGAACCCATCGCAAACTCATCCATATTCGCTTTGCCGACTATCACCGCATCAGCGGCCAACAGTTTTTCAACAACCGTAGCATTATAAGGTGCGTGGAAATTTTCCAGTATCTTCGAAGCACAGGTAGTAGCTCCGAAAGTGGTGCACATATTATCTTTTACCGCGACCGGCACACCGGCCAGCTTGCCTACCGGCTCACCAGCAGCTATCCGCCTGTCAACATCCGCAGCCTTTTCCAATGCCCTGTCACGATAGGTGCTGATGTAAGCGCCAATGACCGGCTCAAGCTTATCTATCCGCTCAAAAACAGCTTCCGTCGCATCAACACTGCTTATCCGACCGGCTGCAATTCTATCACGCAATTCCTTTGCACTTAGCTCTTCCATCGCCGTAAATCACATCATTTAGTCTTTCTACTTTTACGATGCTCAAGAAACCAATCGTAAAGTTTCTGGTTATTATACGTTTCGGTCCAGGAATCATGGCCGGCGTCGGGGTAGATTGTTAATTTGACATTTCCACCACGCTTCCTTATGGCATCGACCATTTCTTCAGATTCTTTAAGTGGAACGACCCTGTCTTTTGCCCCGTGAAAAACCCAAACTGGTATATTTTTGAGTCTCAAAGACATTATACGGCTACCCCCGCCACAAATGGGTGCAATAGCGGCAAACCGTTCGGGATATGCAGAGGCCAAAGACCATGTGCCGTACCCACCCATGCTCAGGCCCGTAAGATAAACCCTCTTCTTATCCACCTTATACCGAGCCACAATATCATCCAAGAGATTTATCAGCACTTCAACCTTCTCTGTCCACCAATCACCTGTCGGACATTGCGGAGAGACAACGATAAAAGGAAAATCCTTTCGGTTTTCGATTATCTTCGGTGGGCCGTGTTTCTTTACCTTTTTCAAATCACTGCCGCGTTCACCGGCACCATGCAGAAACATAATCAAAGGCCAGCGCTGCCGGTTTTTGCCGTAGCCCTCCGGCAGAAACAGCAAATACTTACAGCTTAAAGTTTTAGTTACTGTCTTTTTAAACGTCTGGGAACGCTGACTACCCGGCGGAACAGAACTCATTTTGCTTTTCTCCATCTGTGCACAACCAACCAAAAACAAGGGCATAAACGCAAAACATATTAAGTAATTTGTTTTCATTGCCAAATACCTCCTAATCCGTTCTGCAGCAATTTTCTCTTATGCGCCGGAACTATCATCGAGTATTTTCGGTACTTTAAAGAATTCTCCGTCTCGCTGCGGCGCATTGGCCAACGTCTTTTCCGTTCCGAGTGATTCTTTGATGCAGTCCTGACGCAAAACATTGCTAATCGGCAAACAATGTGCTAACGGTTCGACGTCGGTGGTGTCCAGGTCATTCATTTTTTCTACGTAGTCAAGGATTGCGCTTAACTGCCCCGTAAATTCCTGAACTTCCGCCTCGGTCAATTCCAGCCGAGATAATTTGGCAACCTTTCTTACCTGGGCCTGGTCAATTTTCTTGGCCATTTTCAATCCCTGCTTAAAGAAAAAGCGAGGCAGAATCCGCCCCGCTCAAAGAAAATCCTCTATGGAAAATGCTTTTGTCAGCCGGTGGTCTTCTCGGCGGGTTTGTAATCTCGCTTTGGAGGCTTTTGCACAAGACCCATACGAATGGCTTTGGCTGAAACTCTAATCCTGCAAATCTTGCCATCAACAACAGCCCGAACCTTTTGTATATTCGGCTTAAACTTCCTCTTGGTAATGCCGGTAACTTTTTTACCAACACCGCCAAGATGCTTTGCCTTACCACGCCGGGCTATACTTCTGCCGGCCACCGTTCGCTTACCGGTAAAATAACATACTCTCGACATCAAATACGCTCCTGTTTTATTTAACTTTAACGTAGGACGAGGTCTAACCCCATCGAAAGCATTAAATATATGATTTTGTGTAAAATTGCAAGAGCAAACCAGATTTTAACGCAAAAAAAGCATTTTCTATTAAAAACTCTTTTCTCTTAGGACAGACTCAATATTCAATCGGTTTTGCTTTTCGGACGATATAGCTTATAATTGCCCCCTGGTTCATAGGTTCGCTCGAGTAGCAATTTCCCAGGGGTGATTTTTATGGATATTACGGTATGAATATTTTGGGAATATCTGCCTTCTACCATGACAGTGCTGCAGCGCTTGTGCGCGATGGCGAAATCATCGCCGCCGCCCAGGAGGAGCGATTTACAAGAAAGAAGCATGACAGCCAATTCCCGACAAATGCGGTTGAGTATTGCCTCCAGACCGGGAGGCTCGCTGCCGAAGACCTCGATTACGTGGTTTTCTATGAGAAACCGCTCCAGAAATTCGAAAGGCTGCTCGAAACCTACATCGGTTATGCCCCCCGAGGTTTTAAGCAGTTCCTTATGGGTATGCCATTGTGGCTGCGGCTGAAGCTGCATTTGCCCCGGGAAATGGACAGGGCTTTGCACAACAAGTACAAGAGCCGCTATGTTTTCACCGAACACCACGAATCGCATGCCGCAAGTGCCTTTTTCCCCTGCCCTTTTGATGAGGCCGCCATTCTAACCTTCGACGCAGTCGGCGAATGGACCACGGGTAGTTTCGGGACTGGTCGCGGCAACAAAATCGAGCTTACCCATGTAATGCAATTCCCTCATTCGCTCGGGCTTCTTTATTCCGCTTTTACCTACTTCACCGGTTTTCGGGTCAACTCGGGCGAATACAAAATGATGGGCCTGGCGCCGTACGGGGAACCAAAATACTATAAGCTCATATCAGAAAATTTAATCGACCTCAAAGAAGATGGCTCATTCCGGCTGGACATGTCATACTTTCCCTACTGTCATAAAACTGTAATGACCGGTCCGAAGTTTGAAAAGCTGTTTGGTGGTCCGCCGCGCAAGCCCGAATCGCCGCTGACCCAGAGGGAAATGGACATTGCAGCGTCGATCCAGGCCGTTACCGAGGAGATTATGCTCCGTGCCGCCAGGCACGTACATCGGCAGACCGGGATGCAGAACCTTGTATTGGCCGGCGGCGTGTTCCTCAATTGCGTTGGCAATAGTCGTATCCTTCGCGAAGGGCCTTTCGATAACATCTGGATTCAACCCGCAGCCGGAGACGCCGGTGGGGCATTAGGAGCAGCCCTGTTTGTATGGTACCAGTTGCTGGGCAATGAGCGGAGAGTTGATGGTCACGATAAACAGGGGGCCTCTCTACTCGGCCCCGCTTATACCGACGAGCAAATTCGCCGGTTTCTTGACTCGGCTAATGCCAGGTACCACTCCTATCAGGACCAGGAGCAATTGATTGACAAGGTGGCAGATTTAATCAACCAGGAAAAAGTAATCGGCTGGTTTCAGGGACGAATGGAGTTTGGGCCCCGTGCATTGGGCAACCGCAGCATCATTGGTGATGCCCGCAGTGAAAAGATGCAATCAATAATGAACCGCAAGATCAAGCTCCGTGAGTCTTTTCGCCCCTTCGCTCCCTGCGTACTTCGAGAGGATGCGGCGGATTATTTTCAGATGAAACCTGAAGAAGACAGCCCGTACATGCTGTTGGTTGCATCAATTCAAGAAGACAAACGCTTAACACCGGATGTGCCGCTTGAATCGCTCAAAGGACTGGAAAAACTAAAGGTCAAACGCAGCGTCGTACCAGCAATTACACATGTGGATTATTCAGCGCGCATCCAGACTGTTGATTCGCAGCGCCACCCAAAACTGCACCGTCTTATGAGTTTATTTAAGGAAAAAACCGGCTGTCCTGTTATTATCAATACAAGTTTTAACATTCGCGGCGAGCCGATCGTGTGCTCCCCAGAGCACGCGTATCGCTGCTTTATAGCGACAAATATGGATGTTTTGGTGATGGAAAATCAGCTGCTTTACAAAGAAGAGCAACCGCAGGCAAAGCAGCACGAGATAGACGAATACAAAGCCCAGTTTGAATTGGATTAACTTACAGGCCAAAGGGGAATAATATAAAATGTCGTTAGTTGAGATAAACTGGTACCCGAAACGCAAACAACTGCAAAGTTTTGGCAAAATCGCCCTGGTAGCATCGGCAATCATTTCTTTGTTGTTTTATCTGCTTAAGGGAGCTGCAATTCAATGGGCCTTGGCTATCTTTGCTGTTGGTTTTATCATTTTCGCAAGCAGCGTGATTTCCCTCAGACTCACCAGAATGATTTATGTTGGTTTAGTAGCTGTTACTTTTCCGATAGGTTTGGTGGTTAGCTTCACGTTATTGATGGCTTTTTACTTTCTTATGCTCACACCTGTGGGACTATTCTTTCGACTCATAGGCAGAGATGCGCTTGGCCGCAAGTTTGACCCTGCTGCCGACAGCTACTGGTTACAACGGAAACCGCCTGAGAACCCTGAGCGTTATTTTCAGCAGTTCTGAAAAATTGGAGAATACGGATGTCTAAGAATCTTCGACAGTCGAAGACCCCTTCTAACAGGGGGGAACAATCCAGTGAATTCAGCAAGCTGGCACAAAAAAAGCGGACCCCCTTGCTCGCAGAGTTTTGGTTTTTCCTCAAACACAATAAAAAGTGGTGGCTGTTACCCATATTGATTATACTGCTTCTTTTGGGTTTGCTCATACTGTTAGGCGGCACAGCAATAGCACCGTTCATTTACCCGCTCTTCTAAGGACTGGTAAAGAAATTAGGTCTTGACCGCCGGCAGGCGAGTTTCGTTTTGGCTCCAGCGAGGACAAGGCTGGCAAGTCCACAGGACACCTTACGGTGGAAGCAAAACGCAGGCCTACTGGTTGGTAGTCCGAGTTTTGCTGAGGCCGCCAGCCGAACTTGCCTGCCGGCAGGCAGGGCCGCAGCCAGCCAAAAATGGAAGATAATTTATTTACAAGTCCTGAGTCAATTGCCTTTTTTCAAGATAGATTCCAGCACTCTACGTATCTTGGTGGAATTCGGGTCTATCTGTAAAGCGGTGTTAAGTTCTTTGATCGCCTCACGTCTATGTCCCTGTCTATCTAAAAGAATACCCAGGTTGCAGCGCAAAACCGTGCTATCCGGCACAAAAAGCAATCCCTTACGACATACTTCAACTCCCTCGTCAACCATGCCCTGCCGGTACAGTATCTCTGCCAGATTGTTATATGCCGGCATGTAATCCGGCTGTAATCGCAGCGTTTTAGAATAATATTCTTTGGCCTTATCCATCCTGCCCTGCTTTTGATACGCCCATGCTACGTAGTAATGCGCATCACCACAGGTGGGTTTGATTCGTATTGCCTCCAGATATTGGGCGATAACTTCATCAAGATCGCCCAGTCCGCGTGAGACCGCCCCCAATGCGGTGTGTCCTACATAAGAATGCGGCAAACGCTTTTGCACTAAACGATACTGTTCGGCTGCCGCCTGAAAGTCTTTCAAACCTTCCGTTAATAATTTGCCATATTTCCAACGCAAGCGCCAGTCGGAGGGTGCTTTCTGAATCGCCTGACGATACTGAACTGCAGCTCTTTCAAGAGCTTCCGGAGCAAGGTAAACTCTAAGGGCCTCGAGATTTTGCTCCATTTGCTTTACACGCTCCTTTTGATAGAGCTGGTTGGTGAACGGCGGTTCCTTGATAAAGCCACTAAGAATCTCATCAGCAATTCCGTGGCGATCCCAATCGGTGTAGGCTAAGCGTTCGGCACACTCGGCTTGGGTTAATATTGGATGTTTATTGGCTTCTTGAGGTTTTGTCCACTCTGGAGGAAGTATCTTTTGCGCTTGTTCAAAAACTGTTTTAGCGAGAAAATAAGTTCCTTTGAAATTCAAATGTACATGCTCATAAAACAGCTCCTCCCCGGGAGTCGCGTGGGGGCTGTTCCTTTCAAAAACCTTGGCTGTGTCCACCAGGTAAATACCTTCCGCGGCCTTGTCTCTGGCTACGTCGCGAATAATCTTGTTGATTCGTGTATCAGCACGGAATCGAAGCGTGTCCAGCTCACGTGCTTCAATATATCTGTCCCTGGCCTTGTCATATTCACCTATGGCCCAATAACAGCGGCCCAGTCGAAACTGCAGGTCGGCGTAACGGTCATCAATCCGGGCGGCGGCTAAATAGCGTTCAACCGCTTTGGCATAATCACCTGCCAATTCGTGTTCCACAGCTTGTTGGTAAATCTCGTCCCACTTTTTGCCCTCTGTCTGGGTCAAATCCAGCCGATGCAGAGAAGCAAATGGCGGGCTGTCTTTCAGATTGCTGCCCACGGTACAGAAAATTATCCTGGTACCGCTTTTGCAGGCAATGCGCCTAATATCTTTTAGGTTTCTTTGAAAATTTCGATAAACTGCTTCCAAATGGGGGTCACCAGCTCGTACCTGGTTGTTGAGAAACATTTCCATTCCACGCCAAACCCTGGGAAGATCCTTCTCAACACCTACTGATTCGACTAAGCTGGTTAGCAGCTGCCCCAGCCTGGTAGCTTTAAAAGCAATGCCGATACGAATGACAGACAAATTGGCCAAAGGCAGAGTGTACACGGTTCCAGCTCCATATGGCCCGACAACTTCATTGTTGCCAAGATATACGATAAACAAGTCGGCATCGTGAGGGGCACAGTCTTTTGCTATCTCCAGGACCACATGGGAATTGATGGCCGTCATCGCGGTGGTAACAAGTTCAAATTTTACTGCCGGATACTCCTCCTGCAGCATTAGCCGCAGAATGCGCCCAAAACAAAATGCCGGATCCGGCTCACCTTTGGCAGCGGAAGCGCCCAGCACAAAAATCCGATAAGTATCGGACGGCTTGCCGGCAGGAAAAACGAACGGCTCAGCTTCACGGGCAATGTTTCGGGGAAAGAACCGCCAGCCAAATTTGACATTGTCACAGTAAGCATCTTTGCCGTCCACTTCACATTTAATAATTGCAGCGGCAGGAAAACCATAACCGACTATGCGCAGAGACAATTCCACCAACAACAGCAGAACCGGAATAATGGTAAGAGCAATAATGCGAAACAGCCAGAGACGCCAGCCGGTTATCATCTTGGGCGGCACCTTTTTTTTATCCTCTTGTTTTTCTTTACTCGTGGAAATTGTGGAAATAATTCTTTTATCCGTCGGCGAGTGCGTTTGGGTTTTGCGACGCTGGACGCTTCTTTTAGTATGCGATAGTGATTTCTTCTTTTTTGCCCCGCGTCTAACACTCATTCATTCAATACCTTCAATCGTGTTTTTAACCTGAGAAAAGCTATTTCTTTAAAGGCACGATTGATATTCCATCGGCTTTTGTTTATCGGCCGATTAGTCAGCAGCAGCCTTTTCCAGGTACGCCACTTCGGTTTTGGTTAGTGTTCTGAATTTGCCGACGCCGAGGCCTCGTGTGGTGAGCTTGGCGATTCGTGTCCTTGTCAGCGTTTTTACGGACAGGCCGACTTTGGCCAACATCCGGCGGACCTGGCGGTTAAGGCCCTGCCGAATCGTAATTTCAATCGAAGATTCCTTATGTCCGCGTTTTAATATTTTTACCGATGCCCTGCCGGTTTTACCATCTGCTAACCAGATTCCTCTTTTTAACTTTTCTATTTGTTTTCCGGCAATCTCGCCTTTGACCCTGACAACGTAGGTTTTAGCTAATCCGTATCTCGGATGTGTCAACTTGTTTGTCAATTCGCTGTCGTTGGTCAGAATAATCAAGCCTGCGGTATCGACGTCGAGCCGGCCAGCGCAAAAGATGCGTTCGTTGGTATGGACAAGGTCTATCGCCTTTTTTCTGCCCTGGGGGTCACTGTTAGTACAAATCACTCCTTTGGGCTTGTTCAAGAGGAAATATACCTTTCGTGCAGCACGAATCTTTTTGCCGTTTACGATTATGACGTCTTTTTCAGGGTCAACAAAGGCCGGCAGCTTGTCCACCACCTTACGATTGACACGAACAGCACCATCGAGTATCAACTCCTCGCATTTTCTGCGCGAATCGACACCGGCCGCTGCCAAAACCTTCTGTAATCTTTGTTCAGTCATAATGAGCTTAGGACTTGTAAATAAATTATCTTCCATTTTTGGCTGGCTGCGGCTTCGGCTGGCGGCCTCAGCAAAACTCGGACTACCAACCAGTAGGCCTGCGTTTTGCTTCCACCGTAAGGTGTCCTGTGGACTTGCCAGCCTTGTCCTCGCTCAGCCAAAAACGAAACCTAATTTCTTTACCAGTCCTTATAGTTCGTGGTTCATAGTTCGTAGTTTTCCGGCTATGAACTATGAACTCATAACTACGAATAATCAATAAGCCGATATGCTGCCAAAGCTAATACCAAGCTTATCGGCGTAAATAATTATGATACACGATATAACCCAGAGTACAAAGCCAATCTGAAACGGCAAATCATTGAGGATAAACTTTACTGGATCTGAGTATTTACCTGTTTGTATTAGTGCGCTGAAACGGAAGATGCAGTACAAAACCAGCGGGGTTGTGTAAACAAGGTTCTGGGTATCAAACCTCTCGACCGTCTTGACATCCCTGGCATAGAGCAGAAAACATACAATTGCCAGGCCGCTGGTTACATCGAGCATATGGGCCAGCAATTCGGGTGTATAGCCGGCCAATGTCTTGCGAAATGCCTCGCTGTCTTGGCGAAGCTGGGCTATTTCACTGCGGCGTTTGCCGAAGGCCAGAAACAGACACAAAGCAAAGGTGCAGATAATCAACCAGGGCGAAATAAATACTCCCACCACCACGGCTCCGGCAATAGCCCGCAGGCAAAAACCGATTGATATTACTACGCAGTCCAGAATCATTATTCTTCTTAGCAAAAGGGAATAGAGAATCATCAGCGTAATATACGTCAGGATGATAATTGCGAAGGTTTGGGAAAGTAGAAAAGCGCCAATAATCGCTACGGTGGCACACAAGACAGAGATTACAACGGCTGAACCAATTGTTACCTTGCCCGCCGCGATTGGTCTGTTACATTTTTCGGGATGGAGACAGTCCCTCTTACGGTCAATTATGTCGTTGAGGATATAGATGGCCGAGGCTGCTAAACAAAAGCAAAAAAAACCGCCAATCGCCATGCCGAGGGCCAAAGGGTCACCAAGTTTTTGCCCGAATACGAGGGCTGCAAAAACGAACATGTTTTTGGTCCAGTGCAAAGGACGCATTATTTGCAAAAATTTCATAGCTCGCCTTTCCATATTTATTCGCTAATGTTTAGGACTGGTCCACACACTAAACACTATTCACTTAAAATTATCGACATTCGAGCCGATAATGCGTAAAATTATATTGTAATAAGCGCAAAGCGGACAGCGTATATTTCCGCAATACGAGACACGAAATATGATAACGACTGTTGTTTTTGATTTAGACGACACGCTTTACGATGAAATCGAGTATTGCAAAAGCGGCTTTGCATTCGTAGCTGAGTTTCTGGCCAATCTGCCTGAACCCCGCCCATCATCAATGGGCGAGGGTGAAGCTCCCTCTGCCGAGCGTATTTCTGCCGTTCTCTGGGAGCAGTTCACCGCCGGCAATCGCAAAAAGACATTCAATACTGCCCTCGAAAAGCTCCGTATGGACTATGATGATAAACTCATCGGTGAGTTGATAGAGGTTTATCGCAACCACAAGCCGAAAATAACACTACCGCAGGACAGCCGGGATGTTCTTTGCGAACTAAGCACAAAATATACATTAGCTCTGCTGACGGATGGCTTTCTGCCGGGGCAAGAATTGAAAGTGCGGGCATTAGGAATCGAAAAATATTTTAAGTGCATAGTCTATACCGAACAGCTCGGCAGGGAATTCTGGAAACCGTCCCCGGCCGGATTTGAAAAAATAATGCAGACCTTAGGGGTAAAGCCGGAAAATATGGCTTATATCGCTGATAATGAAAAAAAGGATTTTATCGCCCCGAATAAATTGGGATTTTTAAGCATCCAGCTAATCCGCCCTGCCCGCATACACACGGACTCATCGGCGGAACCCGATGCCGCTGCACAACATACAATAGGCGAAATCAGCCAATTACCTGGGCTTTTGGAGAAACTTTGAGACTTTAGTTCGCACTATCGGCCTCCAGCCAGAGTCGAGCCGGCAATTGCTTAAACAGCCGTTCTGTCGTAAAAACGCTTCGCTATCAGCTTTTTTTGTTGACTCAGAGACCTTTAGGGTCTATAATACATTTTGAAAACAAGCTATTACGGGTGATATTTCTGTATTTGAGAGGAGTTTTACTATGCCGGCACACAGGAGAAAGCAAAGCAATGCTATGCTTTACACACTAATAACCTTTATCGGTCTTCTTATTGTCGCAACCACCATTGCGGTCATCTACTATGTCAAAACCGAGGAGTATAGGGACAAAGCAAACAAGGCAGAAAGCAACCTCGAAGAGATAATCAAGCCCGCTGAACAGCTAAAAGGCTTAGGGAAAATAGTTGGAACCGTACCGATCGGTAAGAGCGCACTCGGGACAATGGCCAATTATCTTGACGAAACGGTATGTCTGATTGTCGGCGGCGTGCCTGAAACGACATCGGCTGAAGCCAAAGTCAACGACGTCAATACAAAAGTTGGAAACGCACTAAAATCGGCCCAAGAGTATATCGATATTGCAGAGCCCAATACAACAGGGCTTGTCCAAATAATCGGGGACCTTACAGCAAAACTGAATAACACCATAAATGCAAAAAACGCCATACAGAAAGACCTCAATGACCAGATAGCACAATTTGGGATTACAAAAAGAATCTATTCCGAAAAAGATCAAGTAATCCAGGGTGAGAAAAACAAATTACAACAGCAGGTCAACACAATTCAGGCAGACTACGATGAACTTCGAACTCGCTTAGAAAAGAGCACTACAGAGCAAGTTGACACTTATAGGGAGCAATTAGAGGAAGCAAGAGCTAATTTAAAATCACTAAATGACAAGCTGCTCAAAACTCAGGCTGAATTGAAAATGGCTGAGGATGTGATGAAGCTTGCCCAGCAGAAGGTCAGGGAGATTAAGCCGCCGCCGGACCATGAGGCGTTGGCACACAGACCCGACGGAAAAATAATATTGATTGACGACCAAGCCAAGGTGGTCCATCTGAATATCGGCAGCAAGCAACACGTCTATCGAGGTTTAACCTTCACGGTTTATGACAGGAGCGGCTCTATCCCGAAAGACGGCAGGGGCAAGGCCGAAATCGAAGTATTCGATGTGGCGGAAACTTACTCAGCAGCACGCATTACAAAATCAGAGACAAAAAGCCCTGTATTAATGGGTGATATTGTTGCAAATTTAATCTGGAACAGTGACAAAACAAATGTGTTTGTGGTTGCCGGCGACTTTGACCTTGATAACGACGGAAACATCGACCAAAACGCAGCCGGCAAAATACAAACACTCATCGAAAAATGGGGCGGCAGGGTAGCCGATACTATTTCCATCGACACAGATTTCTTAGTGCTCGGCGGGCAGCCGCAGGTACCAAAACAGCAGCCAACTTTTGAAGATTTGGAACTGGACCCGGGAGCAATGCAAAGATACGAGACCCTGTTACAAAGACTCAACCACTACAACCAGCTCCGGAGTCAGGCACAGGCGCTGTGGATACCTGTATTCAGATACGAAAGATTCCTCTATTTTATCGGCTACAAAGGACAGATAAGTCAAGCCGGGGCATTTTAAGATTGTGAATTGTATTACATTCTTATATGTCTTTTGGCAACAATTGCCTACAGTGCACTACAGCCAAAACATCTACTTGTTCTGATTTTATCCGGTAAATAATCCGATATGGGTTCTCTATTATTTCGCGTATATCATCTGCTTCATACTCCAATACCTTACGCCCCGACATTGGAAAGCTCGCTATCTGTTCCGAGAAGTTTTGTTATTCGGTCCACCATTCGTTTGGCATATATAGACGAATCACGTGCTACATATTCGTAAATATCCACGAGATGCACTATTGCATTATTCGTCCAGTGCACTGTCATTTTGTCAACCCGAATTTAGCACGAACTTGCCCAACATCTATAGTTCGACCAGCTTCGCTGTCTTCAATCCCGGCTTCGATGGTCTGCCGAACGTATATCTCATACATCAGGTCATCCCAGGTTGCGTTCTCCGGCAGCTTCTGCAATAAACGGTACGCCTCCTGTTTGATGTTGTTAGTTTGCATTGTTCAAACCTCGCTACTTCTTAATATTTCTGTTACAGCTTAAGTAACAACCACGACGGCCAAATGCCCGGACACAGGCCATTAAACCTTATATTATCAAAATGCTGCTTATTTGTCACCAATTAAATATGATTTGGTTCGACGCCGATTGAGGCAACAAAAATCTCGCCAGTGTATTGAGCTGCGCCTTTTGATGCAAAGCCCTTTTTGACTGCAACGAAAGTTACAGTATAACTCGCCCTGATAGCTGCACCGAGCGGCTGACCGTTATCACAATCCAGCCCTGACGGAATATCCACCGCCAGAATGGGACAATTACAGGCATTTATAGTTTCTATCAACTGCTTATACTCATCGCTTAACTGCCCGCTTAATCCCGTCCCGAACAGGCCGTCAACCACCATATCAGCATCGCCGGCGAAAGTTTTAACCTGGGCGGGCACATCGCCATCTCTTAGATTTAACTGTTCGATCGGCCGGCCTAATCGCTCTAAAATATCGAGGTTTATCTTCGCGTCGCCTTTGACCTTCTCGCGGTTACCACATATCACCACCACAACTTCAAAACCGCTATTTGAGAGGTGCCTGGCAATTACGTACCCATCGCCGCCGTTGTTCCCGGTACCGCAGAATATACAGACCTTTGGATCGGCAATGTCTTTTAATTTGTCTTTAATCAGCTCGGCACAACTGCGCCCGGCGTTTTCCATTAAGACCATACCTGGTATGCCAAGCGTATTTATCGCCCAGGAGTCAACCGCACGAACCTGGTCCTTTGTCATCAAAACACATTTTTTATCCGGTGAATATTTTTCCATAATGACCTATTCTACATTCTAAAACTTGACCCTTCAACTGTGCTCCGTTTAAAACAGAATACAGGAGACAGAATACAGGGGGCAGATTGGGTTTGAATTGGGTTTGTTTTTTTTGGGCCTGAAGGCGGTTTTGTTTTCATAATCCTCTATAACATATAAGTTTATGTTCATTTTGGGCTTTTCGGAAATTGGGTTTGAATTGGGTTTGTTTATTCGGACTGTAAAATCATCGTTTTTTTTGTAATCCTTTGTTGTAATTGAGTTTATATTCATTTTGGCTTTACGGTAATTGGCTTTGATTGGGTTTGAATTGGGTTTGTTTTTTCGGACTCTCCACGGCCATTTATTTTCATAATCCATTGTAAATACAGAGTTTGCAATCCGCCTACGGCGGACAAGATTGGGTTTGTTTTGCATAAAAAAGGGGTGATTTGTAGAGGATTCTCTACAAGTGTAGAGGGGCGAGAGAGTGAAGAGTGAACTAAATCCCTTAGGGATAAAGTGCCTA
>JADFJC010000134.1 GCA_022566315.1 Planctomycetota bacterium | reverse complement strand
AAGAACAAGTAGGCGTTTCACTGTCTTTATAACTGTTAAAAGAAACATATAATGCAGAAGTCAGATTTTCAAGGAAAAACCGAGCCGAAATATAAAGCGTTCATACCCCTCAAGACGAGTTCGTCGTTTAAATGGCCTATGAGGTGATATAATTTGAAAGCTGAAGGGAGGTTCTTTGAGGTTGTACAAATAAACTTAAACTGTCTTTTTATTGAACACGTCTGCCATAAATCGAAGAAGCCACCCCAAAATGAGCGATATTGTCTTGTCCTTTCCGCTTTTTACACGATCTTGCCAAAAAATATGGTGAATCGCGTGAAGATTTTTATTGACAGGAAAGTAGATAATTTGATATAAATAAGGTTGATTCTGTGTCTGCACAGTCGGACATCTGTGGCTTTTGGGTTCTCCAGTGGGCAAATTTCATTCGGTTTTTCGATAGAGGAGGTGTTATTATGCGAAGCATAGAGTTTTAACGGCAATTTTGTGCTTCGCAGTGAAAATATTTTTACATTTCAATTAACGGCTAATATTGGTTTTTTGGAAGGAAGGAGGCGCTTTCAATTCGTTAAAAATAACCCTGGGCGGATATAGGTAAAATGTAGTGAGGGTGAAAATTATTATCCGTTCTCCGTAGTAGTCTTACTACGAAAGATGAATCGGTCGTTTGTTTGAAGTTGTTTTGGTGTGTGGCCAAAACTTAATTATATTAACTTTTTTTCAGGAGGACTATTATGTCTAACAAATTGATTTATTTAATGTCTTTTGTTTTGGTGTTGGCCGTGACGGGAACTGCTTCGGCCGGCCAGATCATCACAATCGACAACCCTGGCTTCGAGGATCCCGTATTGGCCGAAGATGGTTGGACCTGGCTCGACACTCCGGGCTGGACCCAAGTGGGTGGCGAGGGTGCCGGCGTATGGAACGTTACGCTTAGTGACTTCGACCCGGTGATCGCGCCCGAGGGCCAGAATGTGGTGTATACCGAGAACGCCCCCACAGGTGTGGCCAACGGCGTGGCGCAGGTCTTGACCGAAACGTTCGCGGGCAACACAGACTACACGCTGACCGTCGAGGTGGGGAACTCGTGGGCTTACTACTGGTCGGGCTATAGCGTCCAGCTCTTGGCTGGCGGAATCGTTATTGCCGAGGACAATGACACGTTGTGGCCGGACTACATGAAGTGGGCCACTTCGACCGTTCAGTACACCTACGATTCGGCCGATTCGGCCCTTGTGGGACAGCCCCTGGAGATTCGTTTACTCAATCTGGGGCTCGATAAGGATAACCCTCCCGGCAACACTGTCGGAGTCGAGTTTGACGACGTAACACTTTCGTATGATGCTCCTAATGAGCCTGCGCTGTTGACCAACGAAGACTTCGAGGCTGATTTGGCGCTGGTTCCCAAGCCGGGCGACACCGATGTCAACGCTCCTACCGGCTGGGAGTATGACCGGTATTACGGCTACGATGTTGATCCGTGGCTGATGAACGTCTCAGCTATCGGGGACGGCAGCGGCGGCAACGTCGGCGTGGTGTTTGGCACCTGGAACGCCGATGCCGCGTGGAATCCGGCAGTGACCGCGTACCCCGAAAGTGCCGTTGAGGCGGGACAGTACACGCTGGAGATTACCACGGTGTCAACGGGAGGAGCAGGTGAGGGATGGTTGGACGTCCAGTTGGGTTGGTTCGAGAATCCGGCGGATCCATGGGCCAACTATGCCGAGTATGCAAGGGAGTGGGTTGACGTCTCATTGTTTGGCGATGGGGTATGGACGACCCTCACGTGGGATTTCGAGATCCCGGCCGACGACCCGGGTATCGGCATGACTTGGTACTTTTGGCTCGTCGGCGAATCCAACAATGACTATGTAATCGTAGGCGATGTCAAGTTAACAGCCGCCGAGCCCGGGGTCACGATACATGTGGATCCAAATGGAGATATCGCGGCGGCAAACGAACTCGCTCAACCCGGCGACACCATTGAATTCGCCGAGGGCACGTATTACCTGACGTCCCAGATCGAGATCAAAGACGGCGTTACCTACAAGGGTGCCGGTCCGGGATTGACCATTATCGACGGCAACGACACCACGCGAGCCTTCGTCGCATGGGGCGACCGCTCTTTCAACAATGGCAACGAAAATCCCAACGATTCGGGCCCGAAGGGCTGGGTTCTCGAAGGGATGACCATCCAAAACTGCGTGGCGGACACCAACGACCGGTTTTCCTACACGGCTTCAGCCTTTGACATGAACGATGTTTTTGCCGAGAACGATACGGACGGCAGCGGCGGTCTCAATCCTGATGAAGCCGATGCCGACTCCAGCGGGATTCGTTTACCCGGTCCGGATGGAATCGAAGGTACCGAAGACGACGACCTGCATCGTTTCGCCCACATCGACACCGACGGCAATGGAGAGCTCAGCCAGGCCGAGTTGCTTGCACAGATAGCAGTTGCCGAAGACGAATTCGGCGACGAGGATGGCGACGGTGGCGCGATCACTATCGACAACGGAGCGGTAGGCACCATTTCGAACTGTAATTTCCTGGCCAATTACACTCCTGCCGGAGGTGGAGACGACGGGGGCGCGGTCAACATTACGGGTCTCTCTGTGATTACCATCAACGACTGCCTGTTTGACGGCAACTACGCGGTTTCTCCCAATTCCGTTGCTGTAGATGGTTCAGACGGTGACGCCGGTCATATCAAGGTGCAGGGCCACACGTCTGTGGGGGGATTCCTCATTCCCGGCACCACACTCATTTGTAACCGTTGCGTCTTCCTTAACGGCAATGCTGAAGACGATGCGGGTGCGATTCAAGCAAACGCCCAGGGCGTGATAGTCCGCCTTGACGCGTGCTGGTTCGAAGGAAACACCGCGTGGGACAACGGCACCGTCCTGCAGTTCCCCAACGAAGACCAGCATGAGGCCACCGTCACAAACTGCGTTTTTGTGAATAACATCGCGCACTCGGAGGCCGACGTCGGCACATCTTCCGACCGCATGTGTGAGGTCAGGCGTAACACAAAGTTCATCAACTGCACCTTTGTCGGCAACCACGTAGAAGATCAGGACATCATCTACAACAACGCCAACAACGCAGACGGCGACAATGACGGCACAGATGATGAAATGGAGGATGTGACGCAAGTGATCAACTGCATCTTCGCCAACAACACGTTTGGCCCCGATGCCGGCAACGATCACATCCTGAGCTCTCGCAACAGCAGTTTTGCGATCAACGCGGTGAATTGTATCTTCTTCAACAACCTGGAAGCCGACGGGACTACCTTGATGACAATCACAAACAGGACAGAGACGGCAAGCATTACGGACGACCCGCTGTTGGATGCCCTGTACGTCCCGGGCGTGGGCTCTCCGGCCATCGACGCAGGCGTTGACCCGGCCACAGTCGGCGTAACTCTCACGACCGACCTGAACGGCGACGCGCGTCCGCAAGGCGCCGGCTATGACATAGGCGCGTACGAAGTCACCGATGCGCCACCTGCTAACTAACAGCAGAGCAGAGGCCTTGATAGGCAAGAAGTAAGCAACAGAGGGGTTGGACAGGCACACGAGTCCGACCCCTCTTAATTTGGAGGTGGCGCAAAGAATCTGGCATGCAATCGTGATGCACCGGAACAATTTCCCCGTGTGCCGGCGTTTTCCGATTTTGAGAGAATTTCTTCTTGACGGAAGGGTGGGTGATCTGGTATAAATGAAGGTGTTGGACTTACTGGGTGTTGGAGCAAGTGAAAGTCCATTGGTTCGTCCAGGATTTTTACTTTCTGTTGGACCACCCATATCGCGCTTTGTGGGGGAAGGAAGGAGGTATTGGTAAACCGTGCTGAACTTTCCGAGGGGATACGGGCGGTGCATAGCAAGAGCGAAACTAATTGGCGCATAGCCATAGAGCAATCAATCACACTTTTTTTCAGGAAGACTATTATGTCTAACAAACTGATTTATCCAATCTCTTTTATTTTGGTGCTGGCTCTGTCCGGATTCGCCCAAGCGGAGATATTACTCAACCCTGACTTCGAGGCCGGCCTTGATTCCTGGAAAACCTGGGGATCGGGTTCCGGTTCCGGTGCTGGAGGTTATTTCTGGAGTAGTGACTTCCATGCGAATGTCATGGTGGACGGCACCGCACAGAGCGGCAACACCTACGTTGATATCGGTTTCACGCCCCCGGACGTACCTTGGTGGGGCTACTGCTATGCCTTCCAGGAACATCCCGTAACAGAAGGGAAGACTTATCAGATGAGTGCGTGGTTGCGAGATGCGGATGCCGATGGTGCCCCGAGTCTAATTGCCGGAGGCGGGACCATTGTCTGGGAGTGGCGTGTCACAGCCCCAGTCCCCCCCGGAGACCCCACCACCGGGGATCGCGGCGATTTACTCGATATAGACGGCGATGGCACTGGCGGTAATAGCGATAAGATTCATTATGTGTTCGACCTCACCGAGGAATGGACTTATTTTAGCGCGATAGAGGTTGCGCCCCCTGGCGCCAAGGGGCTCACTGTAATTTTCGGAACGCCCACGAGCTTTGTAAACGTTGATATCGACAATGCTTCATTTATCGAACTGGGGGCAAAGGCGCTCTACCCGGACCCGCCGGATGGAGCAACCGACGTGTATCGACTGCCAGTCCTTAGCTGGATGCCCGGAAAATTTGCAGCCCCAACAAACGGGCACAAAGTTTACTTTAGTGAGAACTTCAACAACGTCAACGACGGTATTGGCGGGGTCACACAGGATGCCAACAGTTATACTCCGCCCCAACGCCCTGATTTCAGCACGACTTATTACTGGCGCGTCGATGAGGTCAATGCGCCGCCCGACTCCACGGTCTTTGAAGGGGATGTCTGGAGTTTTACGACCGAGCCATTTGCTTATGCCGTCGAGAACATAACCGCCACAGCTTCCAGTTCACTTTTCGTAGATACGGGCCCGGAAAATACCGTGAACGGTTCGGGACTGGATGCTAATGACCTGCACTCAATAGAAGCGACGGATATGTGGATTAGCGACAGTGAACCGAACGGGGCCTGGATAGAATTCGAGTTCGACAAGATTTATAAACTGCATGAGATGTCGGTATGGAACTCCAATCAAATGACTGAGTCTTTTGTCGGTTATGGGTACAAAGACGTTATTATCGAGTATTCGGTCGATGGCAACGATTATACGACATTAGGCGCTACTCACGAATTTTCCCGGGCACCTGGTACGGGCGGTTACGCACACAATACCACTATTGATTTTGGTGGCGCAGCAGCAAAGAACGTCAGGCTTACGACTAACAACAACTGGGGTGGCATACTGCCCCAATACAGTCTGAGCGAGGTGCGTTTCTTGTACATACCTTTGCGAGCAAGAGAGCCACAGCCGGAGTCGGGGGCAACAGATGTGGATGTAGATTTAGTCCTTAGCTTCAGAGCGGGCAGAGAGGCGGCTGAGCACAATGTCTATATCAGCACCGATGAGCAGGCTGTGATAGATAGTAATGTACCTGTCAGTATTGTTACCGAAGCCCAGGATGGTCCCATATCGCTGGATTTAGGCGAGACCTATTACTGGAAGGTTAACGAGGTCAATATGGCCGAGACCCCCACGATGCTGCAAGGCGATATCTGGAACTTTACGACATCTGATTCCCTTGTCGTGGAGGATTTCGAGTCCTACAATGACCTGAACCCTGATGACCCCAATAGCAACAGAATATTTAATACATGGATAGACGGATACAGCAACCCGGCAATAAACGGTTCTGTCGTTGGTTATTCTGACCCACCTTTTACCGAGCAAAGTACTGTTTACGACGGCAAACAGTCGATGCCGTTTAGCTATGACAACAGCACTGCCAGCTATTCAGAGGCAACAGTAAATATTGCTAATCTGGCAATCGGCGGAAATTGGACCCTGCATGGTATTGAATCATTGTCACTATGGTTCTATGGTGACCCGAACAATGCTCTTGAGCAGATGTATGTGAAGCTCAACGGCGTTAAGGTGTTGTATGATGGCGATGCTGGTAACATAACGAAATCACTGTGGCATCCGTGGCCTATTAACACGGCAGATTTTGCCGGCGTGGACCTTAGCAGTGTTATTGAGTTAAGTATCGGCTTTGAGCGTATTGGATTATTTGGTGGTTCCGGTACGGTCCTCTTTGACGGTATTCGGCTGTATGGGTCGGCTCCTGCGCAGATGGAGCCGATAGCGGTTGAAAATTTCAGCTTTGAGCTGCCCGGAACAGAAAAGCAGTCCATGGACACTGTTCCCGGCTGGAACACAGATGGGTCGCCCGCTGACTCAGGAGTAGAAACAGGCTGGACGCCCACTGATGGGGATTGGACCGCTTATTTAATGAGTGGTGACCCATCGGTTTGGCAGTTGACAGGCCATACGATTATGGCTGGTGACGTTTTTGAGGTGAAAGTGGACGCAAGGATTACCTGGGCCGCCACTACTTTACAGATGACTATCTATTATGATGACAACGGCACCAGGGTTCCGGCTGTGACGAGTGATGTAACGCTTGCTGATGACATGCAGGAATATACACTGTCGTTTTCAGCCGGCGATGTTCCGGAATCAGCTGGTCACCAAATCGGTATTGAATTTACCAATGCAAGTTCTGGTAGTACATGGATTGGTTTGGATAATGTGCGTCTCTACGTTGCCTCAAACTGAGTAAGCCGGTTGAATCCTGGCATCACCGTTCTTGATTGAGTAAGACCTGAATCAGGACGATTGATTTCAAGGACTGCGCTGTTCCGGCGGACCAGTGGCTTGATGAGCAGTTAGTGGCCGCAGCCGTAACAACGTTGATACGAGGCTAATTGGATTCCCGCCCCGCACTACAATGCGGGGCGGGAATGACATAGCGATTCTGCACCACTTGTACCTGCCTGTACTCCCGTGCTTTCCTGCCTGCACCTGTCGGTCCTGGGGACTCCGCCGGAAGGCGTCCCCAAGCGGACAAGCAGACTTACGGAGTAACGCAGGCACAGGTGCGGTTACGCAAGTGCAGGCTTTTTTCGCTCGGGATGACATTCTCGTATTGCGCGGTGCGTTGGCGAATTCCAGATTTTCCTTGTGTTGTTGACATCGCTGGTCAAAAATGTATAGTACTTGTTGAGCTATCGATTGTTTGAATCCCGATAAAGTCGGGATAAGTATAAGTTATGACCAGCGTTTATACAGAGAGTTTGAACAAGCTTATCGAAGAGTTTGAGAAGCTGCCGGGTATAGGGCCTAAGACGGCGGAACGGCTGACTTTTTATATATTAAAAGCCGGGCCGAAAGAAGCTATGGCGCTTGCCGAGGCGATACGGGATGTGAAGAACAAGATTAAACACTGCCAAATCTGTTATAATCTCTCGGAACAACCGATCTGCCAAATTTGTTCCGATGAACGACGAGATAAAAGCTCGATATGCATTGTCGAGCAGTCAAAAGATGTCATAAATCTTGAGAAAACCGGAGTCTGCAAGTGGGTTTATCATGTTCTTGGCGGTCATATCGCACCGCTTGAAGGGATCGAGCCGGGCGATTTGACTATTGAGCAGCTCCTCAAAAGGGTGCGCGAAGGTGATGTAAAAGAGGTAATAATGGCGACCAATCCTAATATGGCCGGCGACGGCACAGCACTTTATATAAGCTCGCTGCTTAGAGCCATCGGTGTGAAGATTACCCGCTTGGCAAGGGGACTACCCACCGGCAGTACTATCGAGTACGCAAGCGGCAAAATGCTCACCGATGCTATTATCGGCAGACAGGAATTAGAGTAATTTTTCGTCCTTTGTTTGTAAAGTTTCTCAATCACTCTTCAAATATTGACGAAATTCTCCTGTGCGTTTATGATATAATAGTAAAGACAGGAGTAACGAGTCGGAATAAATAATTTTTTCAGGTGTTTCTATGCAGTTGGAGATGAGCACACACATGCGGATGGAGCAGAGAATGAAGCTCGCTCCGCATATGATACAATCGATGGAGATTCTCCAGCTTCCAATCCTTGCCCTTCAGGAAAGAATAGAACAGGAGCTTAACAGCAATCCTGTTTTGGAAATGACCGAGCCTACAAATCCCGAAGACGAAGACACCAACTCTGTTGAACAACAGCCTAAGGAAGACATAAATGAGAAAGAATTAGTTGTTGACACAGACAATAATAAAGTTGGAGATTTCGAACGCCTTGATAGTCTGAGCGACGGCTTCAAAGACTATATGAACGAGGCGGGTCCTTTCCGGAAGCGGGCTTACGGTGACGAGCCGGACAAAAAACTTGAGGCGATAAAAAATACCGCTGCTCCTCCTCAATCGCTGCACGAACATTTGGCAGAGCAGTGGCGAATGGTGGATACCGAGCCGGCCGCGAAAAAAGCCGGCGATATGATTATTGATTATATCGACGACCGGGGGTATCTGACCGTAAGATTGGAGCAGTTACACAACAAGGACAGGGGTGATTTTACAATCGACGATTTGAAAGAGGCGCTGGAGCTTGTGCAGAAATTAGAACCGGCAGGTGTCGGCGCACGGGATTTAAAGGAATGCCTGCTTATCCAGATGGCCCAAAGCAGCGAAGATATGAGCTTTGAATCCCGTCTGATTGCCGAGCATATGGACGAGCTGCTTGAAAATCGTCTGCCTGATATCGCGAAAAAAATGAACTGCGGCATAGACGCAATCAACCGGGCCATCGAGCGTATGAGTAAACTTGACACCTCGCCCGGCCTACAGATTGGGCGGGACCAAAACCATCCCATTACTCCTGATGTGATAGTGGAATCATTGGATGATTCGAGCCATTATTCCGTACGCCTGGCTGATTATGATTTGCCACGATTGAGAGTAAATGACTACTATGCAAAAATGGCAAAAGATGCCAAGGCTACTGAAAAAACAAAAAAGTTTTTGCAGACTAATCTGCGTTCTGCCCAGTGGATTATAGATGCGATAGAGCAGCGAAAGAATACGCTGTTGAAGGTAACAAAGACGGTAGTCAAATACCAGAGGGATTTTTTCGAGAAGGGGCAACTGTATCTTCGGCCGCTGCCGATGTCAAAAGTCGCAGACGATGTTGGTGTTCATCTGGCCACGGTTTCCAGGGCCGTTGCCGGTAAATACATCCAGTGCCCCTGGGGGATATTACCGCTGCGCAAATTCTTTAGCGGCGGCACCGAATATGTTAACGGCGCAAGTTTAAGCTGGGAAGCCATAAGGGCCAAACTACAGCAGATTATCGGCGCCGAGGACAAAACAAAGCCCTTAAATGATGAGCAGATACGCAGGAAATTGACAGAATTCGGCATTAAGAAATTAGCCAGGCGCACCGTTGCAAAGTACCGCAAGCTGCTAAGCATACCCGCCGCAAGGTTCAGAAAAAAATATGGTTCAACTGCAAAAAAGTTGGTTGATTGATACATGATTATAAAAGGATTTATCGCTTTTTGGGCACGCTTGCCGTTGTTGACCTCAATGACCTCGACGCCCTCCTGTTTACCGCCGTGAATGACATGCCTTTGGGGGTAGGTGAAATTGGGTTTGATTGGGTTTGTTTTTTTGGGCCTGAGGGCGGTTTCATTTCCATAATCCTTTAGAATATATAAGTTTACGTTCATTTTGGGCTTTTCGGAAATTGGGTTTGAATTGGGTTTGTTTATTCGGACTTCGAAATCGTCTTTTTTTCTGTAATCCTTTGTTATAAGTG
>JADFJC010000238.1 GCA_022566315.1 Planctomycetota bacterium | reverse complement strand
ATGCCGCGTTTACTCAGCTCATCAAGCAGAAAATACAGGTTAGACCGGCCTTGCGTATCCGGGTAAGCAAGCACCTCAACTCCTTTTTTGGTAATCTTTGCTGCAATTTCCGGATTCGTTCGCAACGTGCTTTCATTCGTATATATCAATACGGGGCTTTTCTTAGCTGTCTTAATCAGCTTGCAATCCAGAGGAATCCTTAGATGGCTGTCTAAAACGATTCTTGTAAGTTTTTTGCCTCTGCTCGGCCTGGCCGTTAGTAGTGGGTCATCGGCGATTACGGTATTTACGCCCGCTAATATCGCTTGTGCACGTCGGCGTAATTTGTGAACGTCTTTTCTGCTCTGTTCGCCGGAAATCCAACTGCTCCCTGACGGTCGCGGCTCGGTTACGGCCACTTTGCCGTCAATGCTCTGCGCCCATTTCAATGTTACCCAGCACCTGCCGGTGGCGGCAAATTTGATAAAAGGGGCATTCAGTATTTTCGCTTCAGTCTCACAGATGCCGGTCTGCACTTCGATTCCCGCATTGCTCAACTGCTCGATGCCTTTACCGCTGGCGTGTTCCGACGGGTCTATTGTTGCCACGAAAACCTTCGCTAACCCGGCTTCAATTATGGCCTGTGTGCAAGGGCCGGTCTTACCCTGGACAGAGCACGGCTCAAGCGTAACGTACATCGCAGCACCGCGTGGATTAACACCCAAGGTCTTGCAATCTTCCAGTGCGTTTATTTCCGCGTGGGGGCCGCCGAACTTTTTATGCCAGCCTTTGCCGACAATCTGATTGGCTTTTACAATAACAGCTCCGACCGCAGGGTTCGGTTCAACAGAGCCAATACCCCGCCGAGCCAGCCTCAACGCCATCCGCATCATTTTTTCGTCTTGATTCACAACAACTCCAGAAATAGCTTTTCGTCTATAACCTTGACCCCTAATTTTCTCGCTTTGTCAAGTTTGCTTCCCGGATTTTCGCCGGCCAGCACAAAATCGGTTTTCTTACTTACACTCGATGATGTTTTCGCCCCTGCCTGCCTGATCGCTTGCTCTATTTGTTGGCGCGTGAAATTCTCCAAACTACCTGTAACAACAATTGTCTTTCCTGCTAATTTATCCGAGCGTCGTGCTCTCGGCTGCCGGGGCCTTACCCCTGCGGCCAATAACTGGTCGATTACCGCTTGATTCCTTGTGTCGCGAAAATATTCATACACACTTTCTGCCATTGTCGGCCCGATTTGGTCTATCTCTGCAAGCTCTTGCTGCTCGGCTGACATAAGGGCCTCAAGGGAACCGAAATATTCAGCCAAGATTTGTGCCGACTGGCCCCCGATATGCCGAATGCCCAAGGCCGTAACGAATCGCCATAATGGCCTGGTTTTGCTCTTTTCTATCGCTTTTATCACATTGTCGGCACTTTTTTCAGCCATTCGTTCCAGCTCAATCAGCTCCGGTTTCTGCAGCTTGTAAAGGTCTGCGAAATTCTTTACGAGGCCAACCTCAACTAATTGTTCGATAAGAGCTGTCCCGAGATTTTCGATATCCATCTGCCCTCGTCCGGCAAAATATTTCAAGCGTTCCTTCAACTGCCCTAAACAATCCGGATTTAGGCATCGGATATAAACTCCATTTTCGTCCTTAGCTACCGCCGAGCCGCAGTTCGGACATTTTTCAGGCACCTTGAAGGGCTTTGTGCCAACAGGTCTTAACTTTTTCTTTACCTCGACCACCTGTGGTATTATCTCGCCGGCTTTTTCAACTACTACGGTGTCACCGCAACGAACACCAAGCCGATTCAATTCATCGAAGTTATGCAGACTTGCCCGCTTAACGGTCGTACCCGCTAATTGTACCGGCCTCAGATTTGCCACCGGCGTCAAAATACCGCTCTTGCCGACCTGAACATCAATTGATTCGACGATAGTCTCAGCCTGTTCCGCGGCGAACTTATACGAAATGCACCACCGAGGCGCCCTGCCCGTCGCGCCTAATATATCCCGCTGCTCGAAGCGGTTAATCTTTATTACCATCCCGTCAATCTGGTAATCCAGCTTCAGCCGTTTTTCACTCGAAGCCAAACAAATATCTATAACCTCGTTTATATCTTTGGCCTTTCTGATATTAGGATTAACCGGCAGACCGAGTTTTTTGAACCTTTGTAGGGTTTGATAATGATTTTCCGCCAACGGCTCGGAAACCTGGCCTGTCGCGTATGCAAAGAACGAAAGGTTCCTCGCAGCGGTGATTTTCGCATCCAGCAGTTTCAAAGACCCTGCCGCCGCATTTCGCGGATTGGCGAAGGCCGGCTCGCCGGCTTCTGCGCGAAGTTTATTCAGCTCGACAAAAGCGCTTGTGGGCATATAGACTTCACCGCGAACTTCAAGCACAGCAGGAATTTTATCGCCGTCTAATAATACCAACGGAACAGCTTTTATTGTGCGCACATTAGCGGTAACATCATCACCTACTCTGCCGTCACCGCGAGTAGCAGCCGTAACAAGAACGCCCTCTTCATAGCGAAGACTTATAGCAAGCCCGTCGATTTTCAGCTCGACCACATAATCGTAATCTATCTCCCCAAGCTGTTTGCGCACTCTCTCGTCAAAAGCCCTCAGCTCATCGGCGTTATAGGTATTGTCTATACTCAACATCGGTACAACATGTCGGATGGCGGCAAAACCTTTGAGGGGTTGTTCGGAGACGCGTTGAGTAGGTGAATCGGGTGTTATAAATTGCGGATTCGCATCTTCTAACGCCTTGAGCTCGCCAAAGATTTTATCGTATTGCCGGTCGCTGACTTTCGGCTGATTGA